>NZ_JACLZC010000066.1 GCF_016901735.1 Pseudoflavonifractor phocaeensis
GAGTCCGCCGGCGTGGGCACGGCAATGGAGGGCTCGCTGATCTCCACGGAGGGCGGAGCGGGGGAGGCGGAAACGGAAGGCGAGAGGGGGCCGCTTTGACCGGGCGAGGCCGCCGTTCCGTCCCGGCCCAGTACAGGCGCCAGCAGCGCGATGACGCACACCGTCAGCGCGGCCAGCAGCAGCGGAAGAGAGCTCCCCCGTCTGCGGGAGCGGTGATAGGGCATAGGCATAACCTCATTTCATAATTTCGTGGGACGGAACGGGCAGCAGCAGCGCCCCCAGCTCCGCCAGAGAGGAGACCGTGGCGGTAGGCGTGACGCCCGCCGGCGGCGGCGTACCGTCGGGGTGGTACCAGATGGTATCCAGGCCGGAGCGCATCCCGCCCAGGATATCCGAGTTGGGATCGTCGCCGATGACCACCGCCCGGCGCAGGTCCCGGACGGACAGCCTGTCCAGCACCGCCCGGAAAAATTCCGGCTGCGGCTTCTGAAAGCCGATCTCCTCCGAGATGAACAGCCATGGGATCACCTCCGCCAGAGGGGAGGCGAAAAACCGGCCCCGCTGGGCCCTGGCGTTGCCGTTGGTGACGATGGCCAGGGTATAGTGGGGGGCCAGCGCCCGGCACAGCGCCAGCGCGCCGGGAATGAGCTGGGCGCAGCGGCTCAGATGGTCCAGATACCGCCGGTTCAGCGCCGCCGGGTCGTCGTCCCGGCCCAGCACCCGGCAGAAAACGGCGAACCGCTCCACCAGCAGCTCCTCCCGGCCGATGCCGCCCCGGTTAAACCGCTGCCACAGCGCCTGGTTCACCGCGTGGTAGAGGGGCTCGGTCACCCCGTCGCAGGGACAGCCCACGTCGGCCAGGGTCTGGGCCAGGGCCCGGCGTTCGGCGGAGCCAAAGTCAAAGAGGGTGTTGTCCGCGTCAAAGAGCAGATGGGTATACTTCATTCCGCCCTGCCTCCTTCCTGTTTGCGCCCCATATGGAACGCGGTCCACATCCGGGTGAAGGAGGAGACCAGCAAAATGCCCAGCGCCAGCGCGCCGGCATAGCCCAGCGTCTCCCCACCTTTGGCCCAAAAGGCCTCCATCTCCCCCCGGATGGCGTATTCCATGGTGTAATAGATGCCCGCGCCGGGCACCAGCGGAAAGATGGAGATGAGCAAATAAGAGGTGGTGGGACATTTCCGCACCCGGGCCATGACCTCGCAGTAGAGGGAGAGCGCCACCGCCGCCACAAAGGCCTGGAGGATGCCGCTCCCCACCAGCGGCGCGCTGAGCAGATAGACCAGCCAGCCCAGCGCCCCGCCCAGGGCCGAGAGGGGGATCTCCCACCCGTGGGTGTTGAAGGTCACCGCCCAGGCGCAGCAGCCCACAAAGGCATAGAGCACCGGCAGAAAATCAGCGGCCTGAAAAGCATCCATCCCGCCGCCTCCTTACAGAAAAAGTCCCGAGAGCCCCAGCACAAAGCCGGTGCCCAGGGCGATGGACGCCCCGATGAGCAGCGCTTCCACAAATTTGTTGACCCCCGAGGTCAGGTCCCCCGCCATGACGTTGCGGATGGCGTTGGTAAACACGATGCCGGGCACCAGCACCATCAGCGCGCCGATGATGACCATGTCCAGATTGCCGCACAGCCCCAGCTGATAGAGCACCAGAGCGCACAGCGCCAGCGCCGCGCCGCTGACCAGCGTGCGGATGAACTGGTTGGAGCCGCCCACCTTCCCCATGGCCATGAGACACAGACCCGCCGCCACGCAGGAGATGCCGCCGCAGATCCCGTCCCGCAGGCCGCCTCCGTAAAAGAGGGCGTAGGCGCCGCCCCCCACAAAGTGGGCCAGCAGCAAAACCGGCGTGGAGAAGGTGCGGCGCTTCTCGGCAATGGCGGACATACGCCCCTCAAACGCCGCAAAAGAGGGAGGATTTTCACACACCGCCCGGCAAAGGGCGTTGTAAGCTTCCAGCTGCGCAATGTCGGTGCCGTGAGGACCCACCCGGCGTACCCGGGTCATGGGCTGGCCCTCCACCGTGGTGAGGCTGACAATAAGGCAGTTGGGGATGGCGAACACCTCGCCGGTGGTCACACCGTAGGCCCGGAGCAGACGCTGCACCGATTCCTCCGCCCGGTAGATCTCCGCGCCGGCGCACAGCAGCCGGTAGCCCAGCTCGCTGACCAGATCCATCAGCCGGCCGTAATCCATCTCCAAGCCCATCCAACTCCTTTCCTCCCATTGCCGGGACCGAAACTTGCATGATAGAGCTTACCTCTTTTTGACGTGAGAAGCAAGCAAAAAGTTGAGGAAATCAGTCAAATTTTTCCCTTCGGACAGAATCCTCAAGAGCACGGTTGTTTTTGCGGAGAATATGCCGTATAATGGGGCAAAAACAAAGAAAGAAGGAATGCCTGTGCCGTTTTTCATTGTCCGCAACGACATTACCAAAATGCGGGTGGACGCCGTGGTCAACACCGCCAACCGCTCCCTGCTGGGGGGGAGCGGCGTGGACGGCAGCATCCACCGGGCCGCCGGTCCCGGCCTGCTGCTGGAGTGCATGGAGCTCAACGGCTGCGCCCCCGGCCAGGCCAAGATCACCGGCGGCTATGACCTGCCCGCAAAGTACGTCATCCACGTGGTGGGACCCCGCTGGCGGGGCGGCGCACAGGGGGAGGAGGAGCAGCTCGTCTCCTGCTATCGCTCCGCCCTGGCCCTGGCGCTGGAGCACCGGTGCGAGACCGTGGCCTTTCCCCTCATCTCCGCCGGGCGGTACGGCTACCCCAGAGAGGCGGCCATGCGGGTGGCGGCCGAGACCATCGGGGCCTTTTTGGAGGACCACGAGATGACCGTCTATCTGGTGGTCTTTGACCGGGACTCCTACCAGCTCAGCACCCGGCGCTTTCAAAATGTCCAGAGCTATATCGACGACCACTACGCCGCGGACAACGCCGATAAAGGGCCCAGAGACAGGCAATGGCGGAACCTTATGCTGCCGCGGAGCGGCGGGGTCGGCGGTCCTCCCAGAAGTCGTCCCAAGTCCCGGAGAAAGGAGGACAAGAACGACGTTCCCTCCACGGGCTTCGGCGGCGTTTTTTGGGAGAGAATGCCCATGGCGGCGGCGCCTCCGCCGCCGTCCAGCGCCGGCCGTACCCTGGAGGAGACCCTGGACCAGCTGGACGAGAGCTTTTCCCAGATGCTCCTGCGCAAGATCGACGAGAAGGGCATGACCGACGCCCAGTGCTACAAAAAAGCCAACATCGACCGCAAGCTCTTTTCCAAGATCCGCTCCGACAAGGGCTATAAGCCCTCCAAGCCCACCGTCCTGGCCTTCGCCATCGCCCTGGAGCTCTCCCTGCCCGAGACCAAGGATATGCTCCAAAAGGCCGGCTTCGCCCTGTCCCACTCCTATAAATTCGACCTGATCGTGGAGTATTTCATCCTCAACGGCAATTATAACATCTACGAGATCAACGAAGCCCTCTTCGCCTTCGACCAGAGCCTTCTGGGCGCGTAAGCAAGTGTCGCCTGCCAGGCGACCTGCGGGGGGACAAAAACAGCTATACTGTGCCTGTAAACCAAACACAACAAAGGACACGGGAGGCTGTTTGCTATGAAAGAGAATTTGACGGAATTGGTTTTCATCCTGGACCGCAGCGGCTCCATGCGCGGGCTGGAGAGCGACACCATCGGCGGCTTCAACGCCATGATCGAAAAGCAGAAGAAGGAGCCGGGCCAGGCCCTGGTGTCCACCGTCCTCTTTGACAACGCCGCGCAGGTCCTCCACGACCGGGTGGACCTGCGGGACATCCAGCCCCTCACCGACCGGGACTACACCGTCCGGGGCTGTACCGCCCTGCTGGACGCCGTGGGCGGGGCCATCCACCACATCGGCAACGTCCACAAGTACGCCAGAGAAGAGGACCGCCCCGCCCGCACCCTCTTCGTCATCACCACCGACGGCATGGAGAACGCCAGCCACCGCTACGACGCCGAACGGGTCAGGCACATGATCCGGCGCCAGAAGGAGCGCTACGGCTGGGAGTTCCTCTTCCTGGGGGCCAACATCGACGCCGTGGCGACCGCGCGCCATATGGGCATCGGCGCGGACCGGGCCGTCCGCTTCCACTCCGACGCCCAGGGGACCAGGGTCAATTACGCCGCGGTGAGCGGGGCCATCAGCAGCGTGCGGCACGGAGCCTTTCTCGGGGGCGGCTGGAAGGAATCCATCGAGCGGGATTACGAGAGCCGCCGGAAAAAATGAGCGGGCGGCGCGCCGGTGAGGCGCAAAAAGAGCGGGCGGCCAGACGGCCGCCCGCTGTACCCTTCCCGGGGAAAGGACCGGTGTTATCCGGCCTGGCACAGACCCCACACGACAACCCGGCCAGGCCGGGCCCGGCGCAGGCGGGTGAGGGTGACCCGGCCGTCCTGCCAGCGGTAGGACAGCCGCGCGCTGCCGTGGGACAGACAGTGCTCCAGAGCGTTGCGCAGCTGCTGGAGGTAAAGAAGCGCATCCACCAGCTGATACTCCGCCTCCACCTCCGCCCGGTATTCCGGACAGGGCTGGGCGTCGTACGAAGTGCGGCGTCCCACGGAGCGGGAAAGCGCTTCGGCGCGCCCCGCGGCCTGGAGACGAAGGGACTCCCGCAGCTGGTAGGCGGGAAAGGTCTGGGGCTTGGGGCCAGCAGCCGCGGCGTGGATCTGGGCGGACTTCACAGTGTGTTTCATTGATTACCATCCTTTCATTCAGCGGCAAGTGTGGATTCGCCGGTTGGACGGGCAATAAAAAAGGGTGCAAAAATCCCGTCGCAATCGCACGAAATCTTTCCACCAAATCAATGAAACACAAAAAAATGTGCTTCCCATTCAATTGTCCCCTATATATTACCATAGCGCCGGCGATCTGTCAACCAAAACCATTGTGCGGCGGTCAGAATTTGTTATAATGTTGAAAGAACGCCGAAAGAGGGGATGGACGTGAGGAGACAGGGAGCCACGCTTTTGCTGCTGGCGGCGTGCCTTCTGCTGATGGGAGGCTGCCGCCAGCCGCCGCCGGACCCGGCCGGAGAAACGCAGGTCCTGCGCTATGTCAATTACAGCCCCCTGGGACCCCTGGACCCGGACCGGATGACCAGCAGCGCCCAGTATACCGTGGCCTGCCACGTGCTGGAGGGGCTGATGCGGGTCTATCAGGATACCCTGCGCTATGGCATGGCCGAGCGATACGAGATCTCCGAGGATGGGCGTATGTACCGCTTCTTCCTCCGGACCGACGGGGCGTACAGCGACGGGACGCCGGTGACCGCGGCGGATTTTCTGCGCACCTTCCGCCGCCTGGTCCGGGAGGACGGGCAGATCGGCCGCCTGACCATGCTGGAAAATGCCGTCCGGGTGTGGGAGGGGACGGCGGAACCGGAGGAACTGGGCGTGTGGGCCGAGGACGACCATACCCTCTGCTTCCGGCTGGAGGAACCGGCCCCCCATTTCTTGCAGCTGCTGGCCCTCCCCATGTACGCCCCCTCCCGGAGCGACCGGGGGGATACCCTCACCGCCCGGGACTGCAACGGGCCCTTTGCCCTGACGGAGAACGGGGACACCGTGACGGCCATGGAGCGCAACCCCTGCTATTGGGACGGAGCCAGCATCCGCCTGGACCGGGTGGAGGCGGTCTGCTTCCCCAGTGCGGAGGAGGCCTACGCCGCCTTCCAGCGGGGCGAGATCCATGTAATGCCCCTCCCGTCCGAGGGCAGCGAGGCCTACACCGGCGGCGTGCAGCGCACCGTGGAGACCGGGATCTGCGAGTACATCACCCTCTACCAGGGGGCGGACAGCCCCCTGCGCAGCCAGGCCCTGCGGCAGGCCCTCAATTACGCGCTGGACCGGCAGCGCTATGTGGAGGAGCTGGGCTCCGACCTCATCGAGCCCTGGGCCCGGTGCGTCCTCCCCTCCATCCCCGGGATGCGCCTCTCCTACGGGCAGGAGTTCCCCCACACCCTCTATCCCCTGAAGGGGGATCGGGGCAAGGCGGAGGCCTGCCTGACCCAGGCGCTGGCCCAGCTGTCCCTCGACGACCCGGCGGATATCTGCCTGCTGCTGGCCGTCCATGACGACCCGTGGACCCGCCTGGAGGGGGAGAAGCTCCAGGCCCAGTGGGAGGAAACGCTGGGGATCACCGTGGAGCTGGTCCCCACCCAGACCTATGACGACTGGCCCCTTCGGCCCGGCGCGGGCCGGATGGCCCTGCTGGGCGAGATCGCCGAGTACGGCGACCCGCTGGTTTATCTGGACGGCTGGGCCCCCTGGGTGGCGGCGGACAGCCCCTTCCACCGCTGCCTCAGCCAGGCCGCCGCCCAGTCCGACCGGCTCATCCGCTTGAATTGCCTCTTTGAGGCGGAAAGCTGCCTTTTGGAGGAGGCGCCCATGATTCCCCTCCAGATTCGGTCGGAACGGCTACTCCTGAGCCGGCGGGTGGAGGGTTTTCAGACCAGCGCGACTTTAGTGGGAGGGGGGTACGAGTTTTTGTATGGCTATCTCACCTGACCGGCGGAAAAAGGCGGTGCTGCTGTTTTTGTGGGCGGTGTGTACCCTCCTGCCGCTGCTGCTGGCCCTGTCCGCGCCCCCGCCGCTGGCCCGGGACGGAAGGGCCGATCTCTCCGGCCTGGACCTGTCCGCCGGCAGGCCGGTCTATCTGATGGGCACATGGGAATTTTTCGACGACCGCCAGATCATCACCGAGCTCTGGCAGGACCCGGTCCCCGACGCGCTGGTCCAGATCCCCTCCTATCAGACCGGCGGCCCCTTCCTCAAGCGGGGAAGCTACCGCCTCTATCTGGACAACTGCCCGCCGGAGACCCAGGTCATTCTGGCGCTGCGGGGAATGCCGGCGGGCTATCGGGTCTACCTCAACGGTCAGCCGGTGGAGCGCAGCGGCCTGGTCTCCGGCGACGCCTCCGCCGCGCGGGTCAGCGCCGGCTTTCGGGCGGAGGGGAGCGTGACCCTCCGGTCCTCCCGCTGTGAGCTGGTGGTGGAGACCGCCGGCCGCGCGCTGCCCGGTCTGAGCTTTGCCCCGATCCTGATGGAGCGGGACGCTTTTCTGGCCGCCTACGACCGATACTGCGCCGTGTCCATCCTGCTGTTCGGCATGGGGGTGCTGATCGCCGCCGCCTATGCCCTGGATCTCTTTCTCACCCCGCGCAGCGGCTACTCCCCCGCCATGCTGCTGGCCATGGTCCTCTTTCTCTTCAAGGGACTCAGCGGACATGGGGTGTGCGCCCCACTTTTGGGGCAGGTGATGACCGGCGGCTATGACGTTATGCTGCTGCTGGCCCAGGGGGCGGAACTGGCCGCCTGGCTCATTCTGCTGCGGCTGGACTATGTGGGCAAGCGGGCGCGGCGGCGCTGTTCCAAATGGGTGGCCTGGAGCGGCGTGCTGTCCGTTCTCCTGGCCTGCCTGGGGCTTTGGCGGGGCAGCGTCCACTGGTGGCTGGCGGCCGGCGGCGTGCTCTGGCTGCCCCTTACCTGGCGTACGGCGGGATTTCTCCGCGGACCGGGGACCGAGGGGTGGATTCTGGAGGGCGGATACCTCCTTTTGTGGATGGGCTGTCTGCTCAGCCAGATGGGCTATGCCGGCCTGCTGCCCCAGAGCGCCCAGACCTGCTTTTTGCTGGGCCTGGTCCTCTTTGCCCTGTCGGTCAACGTGGTGGACCGGCGGCGGATGGACGGCATCCAGAGCGAAGCCCTCCGCACCGCCCAGATGGAGGCTCAGCTCCAGCGGGCCAGGACCGACATCGCCCTCCACCAGATCAAGCCCCACTTTCTCCATAACGCCCTCATGTCCATCAAAGTCCTCTGCCGCACCCGGCCCCAGGAGGCCGAACAGGCCATCTATGACTTTACCATCTTCCTCCGGGGCAATATGAAGGCCCTGGAGTCCCCCCGCCCCATCCCCTTTCCCGAGGAGGTGGAGGCCATCGCCTGCTATCTGCGCATCGAGCAGATCCGCTTTCGGGACCGGCTGCATGTGGTGTGGGACCTGGAGGAGGAGGACTTCTCCGTCCCGCCGCTGACCATCCAGCCCCTGGTGGAAAACGCCGTCCGCCACGGGGTGTGCCAAAAGCCAGAGGGCGGGACCGTGACCATTTCCAGCCGGCGGACCCAGGGGGCGATCCTGGTGGAGATCACCGACGACGGAGTGGGCTTTGACCTGTCGGCGGTGGAGCAAAGCGGCGGCATCGGCATCCGCAACCTGCGCCTCCGGCTGAAGGAGCAGCTGGGGGCGGTGCTGGACATTCAAAGCGCGCCAGGCAAGGGGACGGTACAGACCGTTACCATCCCGTGGAAGGAGCATCCGACATGAAAATCATTCTGGTGGACGACGAGCCGCTGATCCTGGAGGAGCTGGAATATCTGTGCGCCCCCCTGCCCGGCGTGGAGGTGGTGGGCGCCTTCACCGACCCGGCCCAGGCCCTGGCCTGCGTGCGCAATCAGGCGGTGGACTTTGCTTTCCTGGACATCTCCATGCCCGGAATGTCGGGGCTGGAGCTGCTCCGGTCCCTGCGGGGGGTGCAGCGGAATTTGCAGGCCGCCTTTGTCACCGCCTACGACCAGTACGCCCTGGACGCCTATCGGGCCGACGCCTGCGACTATCTCCTCAAACCCTTCGGGGAGGCGGAGGTGCGCCACGCCCTGGACAAGGCCCGCCGCCTCCTGGGAGAGGACCGGCTGGACCGGGTGGAATTCCGTACCTTCGGCCGCTTCGACCTCTTCCTCAACGGCCGGGCGGTGGATTTCAAGAGCCGGAAGGCCAAGGAGCTGCTGGCCCTGCTGGTCCTCCACAAGGGCGGAACGGTGGAGATGGAGCTGGCCATCGAGACCCTGTGGGAGAACGAGCCCTTTGACGACAAGGTCAAGGTCAAATTCCGCAAGACCTGCATGAGCCTGCGGGAGTCCCTCCGGGCCAGAGGGCTGCTGTGGCTCCTCCAGAGCCAGCGGGGCCGGCTCAATCTGGAATGCGCCGGGGTGGAGTGCGACTATTTCCGCCTGCTGGAGGGCGACCGGTCCGCCGCCCGGCAGTTCCACGGGGCGCTGATGAGCGAATACTCCTGGACCGAGCCCTACCTCCCCGGCCTGGAGGCCCAGGCCCGGCGGCTGCTGGAAGAACCCGGTCAGTAATGCAAGTTTCTGTCATTTTGTACAAAGGGAACGCTTTTGGAACGGTACTTGCTGTAATATTTCCTTATGCTATGCTGGCGGGACGCGCCTTGGGAGAGACGCGCCGCCGGCCGTAACATTTGCAGAGGAGGTCATCAAGTGAAAGGTTCCAATCGTACCATGAGAGCCATGCTGGCCCTGCTTCTGGCCATTGCCATGTGCTTCTCTCTGGCGGTCCCCGCCCTGGCGGCGAACGGTCAGGACGCCTTTGACGGGGTCTATCGCCTGGTCAACGCGGTCAACGCCGACCAGCGTATGGCGCCCAGCAACGACAACGTACAGCAGGACAACGTATTCTACATCTGGGAATATGAGGCGGGGCATGACGACCGGGTCGCCATGTACCGGCTCAACGACGCCGGCGACGGCAGCTACTACATCCAGCCTCTGCTGGATGAGACCCTGGCCGTCCAGGGCAGCGGCAGCGTGACCCTCCAGCCCAAGGACGAGAGCAACCCCGACCAGAAGTGGACCGTCGCCCAGGCGGACGGCGGCTACACCTTCCGGAACGCCAACGGCTATCTGAGCACCGCCGCCGATTCCCACAGCCAGGTCATCCTGGCCGCGGAGGCCAAGGTGTGGACCCTGGACAAGGTGGAGCCCGTCCTCAATCTGAGCCTGAGCGGCGCCATGGTGGAGGTGGGCGCTACCGTCACCGCCGCCGTCAGCGGCACCGACGGTGAGGGCAACGCCCTGGATACCGCCGCCGCGGTGCTGGAGAGCGACAACGCCGCGGTTGCCGCGGTGGAGGGGAACGTCATCACCGCCGTGGGCGAGGGTTCCGCCACCATCACCGCCTCCCTGGAGGTGGACGGACAGACCATCACCGCCACCGCCGCCCTGGAAGTGGTGGCCGATTTCGGCGCGGTGGAGATGAACGGCATCTACCTCCTGCGCAGCGTGGCCTATCCGGACAACATCGCCGAGCCCGGCGGCGACAACGTCAACAGCAATCAGAACCTGTACCTCTGGCCCCACAGCGGCCAGGACACCCGCATGTGGGTCTTTACTCCCGCGGGCGACGACGGTTCCGTCTATTGGCATCCCTTCAATAACCAGAGCCTGGCCATCCGCGCCCGGGATACCGGCGCGCTGGGCGAGGACCTGGTCATGTACGCCCCCACCGACGACGCCGCCTTCCGGTGGCGCATTCTCCCCGCCGGTGACGGCAGCTACTATCTGCAAAACGCCAAGTCCGGCCTCTATGCCGGCTCCTCCACCGACGGCTCCGCCGCCCTCATGGGTATGGTGGACGAGAGCGCCGCCACTGCCAAGTGGACCTTTGAGGCCGTGCCCGACTCCATCGAGCTGAGCTTCTCCACCGGCGCGGTGATGGTGGGCGAACAGGCCTCCGCCACCGCCAAGGTCATCAGCGGCTCCGACGCCCAGGCCACCGCCGTCCTGGAGAGCAGCGACCCCGCCATCGCCTCGGTGGACGGCATGACCATCACCGGCCATCAGCCCGGCACCGTCACCATCACCGCCCGGGTGGACGGCAGCGAGGACGGTCCCACCGCCTCCGCCACCTTCCACGTCCTCCAGCCCGCCCAGGCATGGGGCGGCCTTTACCGCATCGACGGCGGTATCCTCCCCGGCATCGTGGAGCCCAGCGCCGGCAGCGTGTGGGCCGACGTGGTCCTCTACTTCTGGGGCAACGCCCTGGATACCGCCCGGATGTACCGCTTCTCCGAGGGAAGCGACGGCGCCGTGTTCTGGCATCCCCAGTCCAATCTGGGCCTGGCCATGGAGGCCCGGGCCGACGGCTACATCTACCTCTCCTACTATAACCCCGACAGCGCAGCCCAGCAGTGGAAGCTGGTCCCCGTGGAGGGCAAGGAGGGTGTTTATATCTTCCGGAACGTGGCCACCGGCACCTATATGGCCACGCAGGACGACGCCAGCAATAAAATCATCATCCAGACCGGAGACACCTCCCTTCAGTCGGTCCAGTGGAAGGTGACCGAGCTGCTGCCCACCGTCACCCTGGCCCTGGAGGCCGCTTACCTCCAGACCGGCCACACCACCCAGGCCGTGGTCACCGCCAAGGACGCCGCCGGCAACGCCGTGAACACCGGCATCGTGGTCAAGAGCAGCGCCCCCGAGGTGGCCGGCGTGGACGGGACCACCATTACCGCCCTGACCCCCGGCGTCACCACCATCACCGCCGAGCTCACCGTGGCGGGCAACACCTATGTCTCCGAGCCCGCCAGACTTACCGTCACCGATGAGGAACTGATCTTCGACGGCATGGAGTGGTATCAGGACATCGAGACCCCCGAGGTCAACCGGGAGCCCTCCCACGCCGACTTCATCCCCTACCCCGACGCCGACGCCGCCATGGACGCCGAGCGCTCCGCCCTGGATGACATCGACGAGACCAGCAGCGACTTCTATCAGCTCCTCTCCCAGACCGAGTGGGACTTCGCCCTGGTGGAGAACCCCGCCCAGGCCCTGGAGGCCGACGCCGCCGGCTGGCTGGACGAGGTCCTGCCCGAAGGCGAGGAGGCCAACTTCAACCCCGAGTTCGTCCCCGGTATGTGGCAGGCCTACCGCAACGACGACGGCACCTTCCGCTACTTCGACGAGGCCATTTATACCAACAGCGTCTACCCCTGGGGCAGCGTGGCCGGCAACTACATCGACTACGACGACCCCCAGGCCCCTACCTACTATAACCCCGTGGGCTACTACCGCACCACCTTTACCCTCCCCGAGGACTGGGACGGCCGGACCGTGTTCGTCTCCTTCCAGGGGGTGAAGTCGGCCTATTACCTCTATGTCAACGGCCATCAGGTGGGCTATACTACCGACAGCTTTACCGCCCACGACTTCAACATCACCCCCTACCTCAACGCCGGAGGGGAGAATACCCTGGCCGTCAAGGTGTTCCGGTGGAGCATCGGCAGCTATCTGGAAAATCAGGACATGATCCAGCAGAGCGGCATCGCCCGGGACGTGTACCTCTACTCCAAGGACAGCCAGGCCGAGATCCGCGATTTCTTCATTCAGACCGCCTTTGACGACCGCACCAGCAAGGACAGCAACGTCACCCTCACCGTGGACGTGGACGTGCGCAGCCTGACCAGCGCCCCCATCGCCGACGGCTACACCGTGGACGTGACCCTGCGCACCCTCAACGGCGGCATCGTGGGGAGCGATACCCTCACCTATGACGCCCTCACCCCCCTGAACGGCGCCACCGGCGCTTCCAACCCCGACGCCGCGGCCGCCGACGGGGAAAAGAAGGTCAACCTGGGCGACCGTCAGACCGCCGAGATCTATGTGGTCAACCCGGACAAGTGGTTCCCCGACACCCCCAGCCTGTACATGGTCACCATCGAGCTCAAGGACTCCACCGGCGCGGTGGTGGAGGCCGCCGCCGAGCGGGTGGGCTTCCGTGAGATCTACAAGGTCAATATCAACGACGCCGGTCAGGAGCAGATGCAGATCACCGGCCAGAAGCTCATCTTCCGTGGGGTCAACCGCCACGATACCAGCCTGGAAAACGGCAACGCCGTTACCAAGCAGGAGATCATTGACGACATCAAGCTCATGAAGCAGTTCAACGTCAACGCCGTCCGGACCTCCCACTACCCCAACAACAAGATCCTCTATGATTTGGCCGACGAGCTGGGCATCTTCGTCTACGCCGAGGCCAACGTGGAGTCCCACTACGGCGCCTACGGCGACCACCAGACCCCCATCCCCGGCGCCGACGGCCGGTGGGTGTGGCCCGTCATGGACCGCAACATGAACATGGTGGAGCTCCTCAAGAACCACGCCTCCATCATCGGCTGGTCCTACTCCAACGAGTCCACCTACACCACCATCGAGTGGAACGACGACTACTGCTTCTGGGCCGCCGCCATGGCCGTCCTGGAGCGGGACCCCAGCCGCCTGCGGATGTACGAGCGGGAGTCCCACAACTATTACCATTCCTATGTGAAGCCCAGCAACGACGCCGACCCCTGGAGCTACGAGGTGCGCAGCCAGAACATCGTGGACGTCCACAGCACCCAGTACCCCGAGGCCACCCAGGTGGAGGCCTGGGCCAACAACACCGGCAACAAGCTGCCCTACTTCGAGCAGGAGTATGAGCACGCCATGGGTCAGGCCTTCGGCAGCTTTGAGGCCTTCTGGGACCTGAACCGCACCATGGACAACGTCCAGGGCGGCTTCATCTGGGACTGGGTGGACCAGTCCCTGGAGACCACCCGGGTGGACGAGGACGGCAATTACACCACCTTCTGGGGCTACGGCGGCGACTGGATCGACGGCCTGAGCAATGCCGACGCCTTCTGCGGCAACGGTGTGTTCTTTGCCGACCGCACCCCCAGCGCCAAGGCGGTGGAGATGCGCTACGTCCACCAGCAGGTCAACTTCTACCCCCTGGACGAGGAGATGGACGTGACCGACGGCTCCCTCTCCTTCCGGGTGGTCAACGAGTACGAAAACACCGACCTGGACGCCTTTGACATCACCTGGACCCTGGTTAAGGACGACGAACCCATCGCCTCCGGCAAGCTGGATCTGGCCACGCCCTGCATGAGCGGCTCCGCCTTCGGCGAGGAGACCGTCACCATCGACCTGCCCGAAGTGGACCCCAAGGGCGGCGAGAGCTACTTCCTGGAGTTCAGCGTCACCAACAAGGTCCGCCCCGACTGGGACGCCACCACCGTGACCTACAACAACGAAGTGGCCCACGAGCAGTTTGAACTGACCCCCGACGGCCTGGCGCGTACGCCCCTCAATTACAGCGACATGCTGGGCTTCACCGCCGTGGACGAGACCGACGACACCCTCACCGTGTCCGGTATCACCGACGAGGGCCAGACCTACGCCTTCCGGATGAGCAAGACCACCGGCATCCTCACCGACTACACCGTGGACGGGGAAGTGGTGCTGGAAAAGGGCCCCGTCCCCTCCTTCTGGCGGGCCCAGACCTACAACGATACCCCCTCCTGGTTCTCCGCCGACCTGCGCAATGAAGGCGACGAGATGGTCCTGGCGTCCGCGCCCGTCATCACCGCCGACGAAAACGGCAAGCACATCCGGGTGGAGCTGACCATCGACCTCCCCGTGGACGCCGACCAGACCATGACCTATGACATCTACGCCAACGGCGAGATTGTGGTGTCCAGCGCCTTTACCCCCAGAAGCAACTTCGCCCCCGGCACCGCCGGCCAGTACGCCCTGCCCAAGGTGGGCCTGCGGATGACCGTGGCCCCCGGCTATGAGAATCTGACCTACTTCGGCCGCGGCCCCGAGGAGAGCTACGCCGACCGTCAGAACGGCTACAATGTGGGCGTCTACGAGAGCACGGTCACCGACGAGTTTGTGGACGAGTACCTCAAGCCCCAGGAGAACGGCAGCCACGCCGGCGTCCGCTGGACCGCCCTCACCAACGAGGAAGGCAGCGGCCTCATGGTCACCGTGGACGGCACCGCCGAAAGCTCCGCCCTCCACGTGAAGGCCGAGGACCTGAACCCCTCCACCTCTTACTCACCCTACAACGACCAGCCCATCCGCCACTCCACCGAGGTGCCCATGGAGGATGTGACCTACTGGTGTGTGGACGTGCTCCAGCGCGGGGTGAGCAACACCGCTTTCTTTAACCATGTGCCGCTGGAGGGCTATTATCCCACCACTACCCCCGACGCCGACGGCGCCTATCAGACCTACGCCCAGACCTTCCGCCTGACCCCCGTCACCGCCGACACCGACCTGATGGAGCAGAGCAAGCTGGGCTTCACCGCCGCCGAGCTGGGCGTCACCCAGACCGTGACCTTCCAGCCCAACAACGGCGACGAGGCCGTCCGCGTCAAGGTGGATGACGGCCAGACCGTGGCCCGTCCCGCTGACCCCGCCAACGGCGGCTTCCAGTTCACCGGCTGGTACACCGACAAAGACTGCACCCAGCTCTATGACTTCAGCGCTCCGGTGACCCAGGATATGACCCTCTACGCCGGCTGGCTGGTGAAGGGCCACAGCTCGGACCGGGACGACAAGGACGACGCCGACATCGACGACGGCGATACGCCCCTGAATCCCGCCCCCGGCTTTGCCGACGTGGCGGAGGACCACTGGGCCAGGGAGGCCATCGACTACGTGGTGGATGCGGGCCTCTTTGTGGGCACCTCTGAGACCACCTTCGCCCCCGAAATGGCCACCACCCGGGGCATGATTATGACGGTTCTGGCCCGGATGGACGGCACGGACACCGCCGGCAGCACCCCCTGGTATCAGAAGGGCATGGAGTGGGCCGTGGCCCAGGGCGTGTCCGACGGCACCAACCCGGAGGCCGTCATCACCCGGGAGCAGCTGGCAACCATGCTCTACCGGTACAGCGGCAGCCCGGCCGTGACTGGCGAAGCCCCCGCCTTCCCCGACGCCGGGGAGATCTCTGACTGGGCGGCGGAGGGTATGGAGTGGGCCGTGGCCAACGGCATCCTCAACGGCAAGGGCGACGGCAGCCTGGACCCCCAGGGCACCGCTTCCCGCGCCGAAGTGGCCCAGATGCTCTATAACTTCGGTAAGCTCAGCTGAATTATCTGCTTCCTCTGAAAGCAGCGAGGGCCGCGGACTCCAAAAAAGTCCGCGGCCCTCGCCGCGCTCTGTGTTAGATGCGGAGCACCCAGTTGAGGAGGAGCAGCAGCCCAAAGCCCGGAATGCCCAGCACCCCCAGCACCAGGGCGTTCCACAGATTCAGTCCCAAATGAATCCCCGCCACGCCGCCGGCCTGGTTGAGCAGCGCCAGCAGGGCCAGCCCTACCCCGGTCCGCGCCGCCAGACGAAAAAGACGCCTGGCCGCCGAGCCCAGGGCCAGCAGCGCCGCCAGCCCGGCCAGAACCATCAGCACCAACGGTAAATGAGACGCCAGCGCGGTCATATACACCCCTCCTTGGCCTGTGTTTCACGGTATGGATAGGATCCCGGCGGCGTATGGACCGCACAGCCGTCCAGCAGCTTGACCCGCCGCAGCAGATAGGAGTACCGGGCTTGCAGCGCGTTGATTTCAAAGACATAGGATTCGATTAAATAGGGGTCCCGCGCGGTGTTGAAGGCCCCGTAGGCCTGGGCCAGCAGGGTCCGGGTACGGGACAGACCCTCCAGCAGCGTATCCCGCTCCTCCTGCCGGGCATCCCGCCCCTTTCCGCGCCGGCGCCGTTCTTCCGCCATGGCCGTCCTCCCTCCTGCCCCGCAGCCGGGGCCGCTTGCTTTCATTCTATGTCCAGTTTGCACCGCTATGCCCGGTTTTATACCAGTTATTCCCTTGCATCCTTCCGCCGCGGGACGGCGATACTAGCTTTGGACGGCAGGCGGGGGAACGCCCCCGCCAAAGGAGCATCTCCTTTTCTCCGGACCGGGACAGCGTGACCGGCGGCGAAAACGAGAGCGCCGTCTGATAGAGCGCCGCGCCGCCCCGGTCTCCGGAGCCATGCGTGTGTGCGGGAGCCGTCGGACCGGTTTTGCGGTCCGGCGGCTCTTTGATTGTCCCGCCCCCGCCGCCTTGTAGGTTTGTCAAACATATTGGACAGTGAACTCAGAGGGGGAAAGCCAGCCCAGGGGCCTCATGGGAAAGTTGTTTGAGCGGCGGTTGTGGACAGCAAGTTGCTTGGA
>NZ_JACLZC010000067.1 GCF_016901735.1 Pseudoflavonifractor phocaeensis
GGGCTGGAGCGGCAGGCGGTCCGCCGGGGGGCGGTGCTGGCCGCACCGGACAGTCTTACCGTAACCGACCGGGCGGCGGCGGAGCTTTTTCTTCTCCCACAAGCCCCCTATCCGGTGCGCCACAATGCCGCCCTCCATGTGTATTACGGGTCGGAACACCAGGTATGCCGGGTGCTGCTGGCCGGCCGGCGGACCCTGGAGCCGGGGGAGCGGTGCTTTGCCCAGCTGCGCTTTTCCCGTCCGGCGGCGCTGGGGGCGGGGGACCGCTGCATCATCCGCTTTTTTTCCCCCACGGTCACGCTGGGCGGCGGCGTTCTTTTGGACCTCCAGCCGGCGGGCAAGACAGACCCGGCTCTGCTGACGGTGCTGGCGGCAGGAGGGCCGGAGGCCCGGACGGCGGCGGTGCTGGCCCGGATGGGCGACCGACTGCCCAAAACCGAGGAGCTGGCCCGGCGAGCCGGTCTCACGCCGGAGGACTGCGGCCTGGCCCTGGAGGACCTGGAACGCCGCGGTCTTGCCCTGCCGCTGGGGGGGCGGTGGATGGCCGGCGGTCAGGCGGCGGCTCTGTGGGGGCGGCTGCGGGCCGCCCTGGAGGACTTCCACCAACGGGAGCCCCTGTGGCCCGGCATGGCCCGGGAGGCTCTGCGGGCCGCGCTCTTCCCCCACGGCTCCGCCCGGGCGTGGAACGCCCTTTTGTCCTGGTACGCCGCCCGATACAGGCTGGTTTTATCGGAAGAATGGGTGGCGCTGCCCGGCTTTTCCGTCCAATGGACGCCGGAATACGAGGGCCTGCGCCGGATGCTGCGGGAGCGGTACGACCGGAGCGGACTGACCCCTCCCACCCGGGAGGAGGCGCTCTCCCCCTTCGGCCGCCAGCGGGAGAAGGCGGAACAGGTCCTGCGCCGCATGGCGCTGGACGGGGAGCTGACCGCCATTGCGCCGGGGCAGTGGGTCCGGCCCCACTGCCTGCGGGAGGGGGAACGGCGGCTGGCGGCGGCCTTTGCCCGCAAGCGGGTGTGTACTTTGGGGGAGCTGCGGGACGCCTTAGGGCTCTCCCGGGCCAGGGCGCTGGTGCTGCTGGACCACTGGGACCGGACGGGGGTAACCCGCCGGGTGGCGGAGGGCCGGGTGCTCCTCCGCCGGGGCGATTGACGGAACAGACCCGGTGGTCTATAATGGCTCCGGGGACAGAAGGGACTCTGGTGAGCTCCACGGTCTTCAAAACCGATGGGGGCGCTGGACGCGCCCCGGTGTGTTCGATCCGCACCTGTCCCCGCCACAATGCCCCAAAAAAGAGGCCCCGGACCGTTTATGAGACGGTCCGGGGTCTTTTGCTGTGGGGAAACGGCGCCGCTGCCGGGGCAGCGGACGGTCAGACCAGGAGGCGGAAATCGGAGAAGGGAAAGCACACCATAATGGCCTTGCCGATGATGTACCGCTCGTCCACCGCGCCCAGCCGCTCGTCCCGGCTGTCGGAGGAGTGGTTGCGGTTGTCGCCCATGACGAACACGGAGCCCTCGGGCACGGTCAGCTCCCGTATGGTCAGGTAGATGTCTCCCGGCTCCTCCATGGCCTCGGCGATGTAGGGCTCATCCAGCACCTGTCCGTCCACCGAGACGGTGCCGGCCTGGTAGTCGATGGACACGGTCTGTCCCCCCAGGGCGATGATCCGCTTGACGATGGGCTCGTCAAAGGTGCCGAATTCCTTGTTGAGCACCACCAGGTCCCCCTGTCTTGGGGTATAGCCCACGCTTTGCAGCAGGAGGGTATCGCCGTTGTGGAGGGTGGGATACATAGAGTTTCCCTTGACGCCCACCACCCGTCCGGCGAAGGTAAAGAGGAGGATGAGGACGGTGAGGCAGACGGTCAGGGCCTGGAGCCAGAAAAACAGGTCCATGCTCAGGCCCTGGACGCTGGTGAGGGATTCCTTTTGGGGGGTGGAGGTCTGGGACTGTGCGGTCAATGGAGGTCAACTCTCTTTCTCAAGCGTTCGCTTTCTTTGAGGAGCATTTTACCTCAATTTGTCTCGTCTGACAAGGTGCATATGGTCACATCCGGCCGGCCGGCCAGGTAATGGGCCTCCCGGCTGTGGCAGGTAAAGAGGAGGATCTGCCGCTCTCCGGCCAGCTGGAGCAGGCAGTCCAGGGCCAGCCGGGCCCGGTGGTCGTCGAAGTTGGCCAGGGCGTCGTCCAGAACCAGGGGGACGGGGTCGCCGGCGGGGAGTGCCAGCTCGCAGACGGCCAGGCGGACGGCCAGATAGAGCTGGTCCACCGTGCCCTGGGAGAGGGCCGCGGCGGCGTGGGGCAGGATCTCCCCCTCCGCCCGGACCTGGGCGGAAAAATCCCGGGCCACGGTAACGGAGTCGTATTTTCCGCCGGTGAGCTGGGCCAGCAGTGCCCCGGCCCGGCGGTTGAGGGCGGGGGAAAACCGGGCCTGGAGGGCGTCGTAGGCCTCCTTGAGGCCGTCCAGCGCCAGTCCGAGGGCGTCGTACTCCGCCCGGCGGCTTTGGAGCTGGGCGCGGAGTTCCTCCAGCCGGGCCTGGGTCTCGGCGGGACTGCCCAGAGCGGCCAGTTCGCCGCCGGCCTGGGCCTCCTCCCGCTGGGCCTGGGTGAGGGCCGCCGCCGTGCGGGAGAGCCGGGCCCTGGTCTCTTCCAGGTCATAGCGGGGCTGAAACCCGCCGTCCTCCTCCGGCTCCTCGGGCGGGGGCAGCGTTTGGGCCAGCTTGCGGGCGCTCTCCAGGCGCTGGGCGGCCTGCTGGTACTTTTCCCGCAGAAAGAGGGCCCGGGAGAGGGCGGCGGACACGGTGACCGGGTCCTTGGCGCCGGGCGCGAAGGCGCGGACGGTGCTCAGGAGGTTGATCCAGCGGCTGTCCCGTTCCCGGCGGATGACATCCACCCGGGTAATGGTACGTTCCATGGTCTCGTCGGCCCTGGCGGCCTCCTCCCAGCGGGCGGCGTAATCCTCGGCCAGGCGGAGGATCTCCTCCCCCCGGTCCACGCCGTAGCGGCGGAGGAGCTCCCGCTGGCGGCGGAGGCGGCTCCGGTTTTCCCGAAGGGTCCGCCACAGCAAAAGCACGCCCCCGCCGGCCAGCAGGACGCCGGGGAGGAAGAGCCAGGGGGACCACACCCCGCCGCCCACGGCGCAGACCGCCGCCAAAATCAGCAGCGCCAGCGGCAGCGCGACGGCGCGGGTCTGCCGGGGCGCCGCCTGGGCCGCGTCCCGCCGGGCGGTATAGCGGGCCTCGTCGGGGTCCATGCCGGTGAAAAACCGCTCCTGGTCCAGGCGGTGGTGGGCCTGTCTGGCCTGTTCCACGCAGGTGGCCCGGAGGGCGTCGGTGTGTCTGCCCTCCTGGGTGAGGCTGCGCACGGCGGCCAGCTCCTCCTGGAGGTCCCGCACCGTCTCCCGTTCCGGGGTGGGTCCGTCCTGGAAGAGGGCCTGTCGGATGCGCTGAAAGTCTCGCTCCGCGGCGGTCTGTTCGGCCTGGGCCTCCTCCCACACCTGGCGGCGGCGGCTGTCGGCCCGGAGGCGGTAGGCCGCCTCCTCCCGCTGGAGCAGGCCCTGTTCCCGGCGCAGGTCCGCGGCGGCGTCGGCGGCCCGGCGCATCCGTTCGCCCGCCGCCTCCTGCTGGGCCAGAAGGGCGCATAGCTGCCGCTCCTCCTCTTCCAACGTGGGGATCAGGCCGGTCTGCCGGTATTTCCGCCGGTTCTGCCAGGCTTTGAGCTGCCGCTCCACCTGGGAGTAGGACACCTCCTCCTCGCCGGTGGAGACCAGGGCGGCAATGCGGGCTTCCAGATCGGGGGCGGCGTCCACGGCGGCCCGCCCCTGTCCGATGAAGGCCGAGCGCTCATAGACCGCTCTGGACACCCCCGTCAGGTCCTCGCCGCTGCCGGTGAGCTGGGGAATGGGGGCGCCGGTGGCGGCGTCCACGGCCTGAAACAGTCCGAAGGGGGCGCTGCCTCTGGGCCCCCGCCGGAGGAGGATGTCCCGTCCCTGCCAGGTGAGGCGCATCTCTCCCTCCATCGCCGCGCCGCTCCAGGGCTGGTAGCGGTTTTTTTCGGCGATGGTCCCCTGCTTGTCCCGCTCCCGGGTGGGGATGCCGTAGAACATGGCCCTCAAAAAGGCGCACCAGGTGGATTTTCCCCCCTCGTTGGGGGCCTGGATGACGGTAAGTCCCGGTCCTGGCCGGAGGGTGCGGCGCTCCAGGCCGCCGAAGGTGGCGTGTAATTCCTTGATGTTCATTTCGGGTCCTCCCGATGCTCCAGGGCCGCCAGGCCGAAGCGCACGGCCTCCTCCACGGCGGTCTGTTGTGTCTCATCCCGGGCCTGGTCCCTGCGTTTGGCCATGGCCCGGAGAAAAAGTCCGGTGAGGGTATCCTCCTGGGCTCTGTCCCACAGCGCGCGGCGCAGCCGGGTGCGGTCCCGCAGGGTCAGGCTGTAACAGCGGGACTTGGCCATGGCCTCCAGGGCCCGGAGGTCGGGCTCCTCCTCGCCCCGCTCGCCGGTGAGGGTAACCCGCCAGCAGTCGGGGCTCTCCTCCCGGGGGAGGAGAGCGTCCAGGACCTCGGCGGCGGGCCGCCCGGCCAGGTCCGCCTCTTTTTCCACATAGCGCCGGCGGCACAGCGGAAGAAAGGTCTCCCGCACCTGTCCCTTGTCGATCTCCAGGCAATAGACGCCCTTGTCGCCGGTCTCGTCAAAGCCCCGGCCCTCCGGGCAGCCCGGATAGGCCCACCAGGTATCCCCGGTTCGGTTGAGGCCGCTGGCGGTGTGGACGTGTCCCAGAGCCAGGTAATCCAGGCCGCTGGCGGCGATGTCCGCGGCGGGCACCGGTCCGTAGCGGTCGGTGGGCTCGGTGGAGCCGTGGAGGACCATCAGCCGCAGCCCCTCTCCCTCCGCACGGAAGCCCTCCAGTACCCGGTCGGCCCGGGCGGGCGCGGTAAAGGCGGCGCCGTAGACGGTACAGCCCAGCCGGGGGAGGGGAACTGCCTCCGCCTGGGCGGTGTGGAAGATGTGGACGTTTTCCGGCCACTGGATGCGGGCATAGGGGGAGCGGGGGGACCAGAAATCGTGGTTGCCCGGGGCCAAAAACACGGGAACGCCCATGCTGCCCAGGGCCCGGGCCAGCAGCTGGGCGGTCTCACCGTAGATCTGCTCGCTGTCCAGCAGGTCGCCGGCCAGCAGCACCAGCTCCACCCCCTGTTCCCGGACGGTGTCGGCCAGGCGGAGGAGGAGGTCCCGCTGCTCCTCCCGGCGCTGGGCGGCCTTTTCGGGGGGCAGGGCGCGGAAGGGGGCGTCCAGGTGAAAATCCGCCCCGTGGAGCACCTTCAGCATACCGGTCCCTCGCTTTCCTCCAGGGGAGGCATCCGGCGGTGCTCCACCGGCCCCCAGGCGGGGAGGGGCAGGCGCTGCATGGCCCCAAAGACCCGGCTTTTCAGGTTGGGATACCGTCCGCTCAGCTCATAGACCAATTCCTTGACCTCCTGGCGCTTGGTGGAGCCGTCGGCGGGACAGGGGTTGAACACCACCGGCAGCCCCTCCTTTCGGGCCACGTTGGCTACGTGGCGCTCGTTGCAGTAGAGCAGGGGGCGGATCTGGGTAATCCGGGTGCGGTCCAGCCAGGTGACGGGCTGGAAGCAGGAGATGCGGCCCTCATAAAAGAGGGAGAGGAAAAAGGTCTCCACGGCGTCGTCGAAGTGATGGCCCAGGGCGATCTTATGGAGGCCCCGCTCTTTCATGGCGTTATGTAACGCGCCCCGGCGCATCTTGGCGCACATGGAGCAGGGGTTCTTCTCCTTGCGCACGTCGAAGATGATGTGGGCGATTTCGGTTTTGATGCAGGTATAGGGCACGCCGATGGAGGCGCAGTATGCGGTCACGGGGGCAAAATCCATGCCGGTGCCCATATCCAGGGTGATGGCCTCCACGGTAAAGGGCTTGGGATAGAACTCCTTGAGCCGGGCCAGGGCGGCCAGCAGGACCAGGGAGTCCTTGCCGCCCGACACCCCCACCGCCACCCGGTCGCCGGGGGCGATCATATCATAGTCCTCCACGCAGCGGCGCACGTAGGACAAGATCTGTTCCATGTTCATTCCTCCACAGAAAAGGCGGAACTTTTCCCGCCGGAAAAATCAAAAATCAAAAAAGAGTATAACGGAGCTTTCAAAAGAAAAAAAGAGAAAAGAGAAGCTTTTCACTTTATAACCAAAAGAAAGCGGAAAACGCCTTGACAGGGGTTAAACCCTGTAATATAATTGCTGATGCTCCGTTGTGCAGGTATTATTCTACACGCGGGGCGCCTGTTCTGTAAAGCGAAAATTTGAGCGCGTTTCTGGAGACGAGCGAAAGGCCGGCTCCGCCGGCCTTTGTCTGGTTTCTGGAAATGCGCAAGAAAACCAAAATTGGAGGTTTCACCATGTCCACTTTTATGGCCAATAAGGGGAACATCGTCCGCAAGTGGTATGTGCTGGATGCGGCCGGCAAGCCCCTGGGCAAGACCGCCGCTGCCGCCGCCACCCTGCTGCGGGGCAAGCATAAGCCCGAGTACACCCCCCACGCCGACTGCGGCGACTATGTCGTCATCATCAACGCCGAGAAGGCCGTCCTCACCGGCAAGAAGCTGGAGCAGAAGTTCTACCGCACCCATTCCGGCTATCCCGGCGGCCTGCACGAGACCAAGTACCGCCTGCTGATGCAGGAGAAGCCCGAGCTGGCCATGAAGCTGGCCGTGCGCGGCATGATGCCCCGCAACATCATCACCAAGGACTCTCTGACCCGCCTGCACATCTACCGCGGCGCGGAGCATCAGCAGACCGCCCAGAAGCCCGAGCCCTGGGTCTTCGACTAACGCAGGAGGTAAACGAGAATGTATAAGAGCAAGAAGCCTTATCTGTACGGCACCGGCCGCCGGAAGTCCTCCGTGGCCCGCGTGCATCTCTTCCCCAACGGCACCGGCGCCATCACCATCAACGGCCGCGACCTGGACGAGTACTTCGGTCTGGAGACCCTGAAGCTGCTGGTCCGTCAGCCTCTGGCTGCCACCGACACCCTGGGCAAGGTGGACATCGTCGCCACCGTCACCGGCGGCGGCGTGACCGGCCAGGCCGGCGCCATCCGTCACGGTGTGGCCCGCGCCCTGCTGGAGATGAACCCCGAGTTCCGTCCCGCTCTGAAGTCCGCCGGCTTCCTCACCCGCGATCCTCGCATGAAGGAGCGCAAGAAGTACGGCCTCAAGGCTGCCCGTCGCGCTCCCCAGTTCAGCAAGCGCTAAACTTTATCAAAAGTGGTCAAAAACCCCGGAACTACGCGGTTTCCGGGGTTTTTCCTTTTCAAATGGTTTGATGCAATTTGACAGAACGAAGCCTCTTTTAACCCATTTTCTATGGGTTAAATGGTGGACAACCACCCCCAAAAGAGGGCTTATGGGTTAAAAAATAGGACAACCGAGACGTGATTTTGGGCTGCTAAGGGGATGTTTATTTATACATCTCCAAAATACCTTTTCCGTGAAAACGGTTTGTCTGAATCTGACCTAATTTGAACAAAAGAGAATAAATTTAATCGCCAAGCGCTCAGTATTTTTTACTGGGCACTTTTTGCATTTCCGGGGAATTTCATTCCGGGATAAGAAAAGGCCGTCACTTTCAATTTTTGAAGTGGCGGCTTTTTCTATTTCCAGAAGCCATAGAACAATTTAGAAATGAGGTGAAGTCATTGAACACGCAAATCATCGCCATCGCCAACCAGAAAGGCGGCGTTGGCAAGACAACCACCTGCGCGAACCTGGGGATTGGGCTGGCGCAGGCCGGAAAGAAAGTGCTGCTGATCGACGGGGACCCGCAAGGCAGCCTGACCATCAGCCTGGGCCACCCCCAGCCGGACAAGCTGCCCTTTACCCTGTCCGACGCGATGGGCCGTATCCTGATGGACGAGCCGCTACGCCCCGGCGAGGGTATCCTGCACCATCCGGAAGGCGTTGACCTGATGCCCGCCGACATCCAGCTCTCCGGCATGGAGGTCTCCCTGGTGAACGCCATGAGCCGAGAGACCATCCTGCGGCAGTATCTGGACACGCTCAAGGGACAGTATTCCCATATCCTGATTGACTGTCAGCCCTCCCTGGGTATGCTCACGGTCAACGCCCTGGCCGCCGCCAACAGGGTCATAATCCCCGTTCAGGCGGAGTACCTGCCCGCCAAGGGCCTGGAACAGCTGCTCCAGACCGTAAACAAGGTGAAGCGGCAGATCAACCCCAAGCTCCAGATCGACGGTATATTGATGACGATGGTAGACAACCGCACCAACTTTGCCAAGGAAATCGCCGCTCTGCTGCGAGAGACCTACGGCAGCAAAATCAAGGTGTTCGGCACCGAAATTCCCCATTCTGTCCGGGCAAAGGAAATCAGCGCCGAGGGCAAGAGCATTTTTGCCCATGACCCCAATGGCAAGGTGGCCGAGGGGTACAAAAATCTGACCCAGGAGGTGATAAAACTTGAAAAGCAGCGCGAAAAAAGTAGAGCTGGCTCCATACGATGACTTGTTTTCCACCGAGGAAAGCCGCCAGGATGCCAAGCTGGAAAAAGTACGCGAAATCCCGCTGTCTGAGCTGCATCCTTTCAAGAACCACCCCTTCAAAGTCAAGGATGACGAGGCCATGATGGAGACCGCCGACAGCGTTCGGCAGTATGGTGTTCTGGTTCCGGCGATTGCCCGCCCGGACCCGGAGGGCGGCTATGAGCTGGTGGCCGGTCACAGGAGACACCGGGCCAGTGAGCTGGCCGAGAAAGAAACCATGCCTGTAATTGTCCGGGACTTGGACGATGACGCCGCTACCATCATCATGGTGGACAGCAACTTGCAGCGAGAAAGCCTGCTCCCCAGCGAGAGGGCCTTTGCCTACAAGATGAAGCTGGAGGCTATGAAGCACCAAGGTGAGCGCATGGATTTAACTTGTTCCCAAGTTGGGAACAAGTCTGCTGGAAAGAAGTCCAGCGAGCTTTTGGCTGAACAGGTCGGCCAGAGTAAAAATCAGATTTTCCGCTATATCCGCCTGACAGAGCTGATTCCCGAACTGCTGGATATGGTGGATGAAAAGAAAATCGCGCTCAATCCGGCCTATGAGCTGTCTTTCCTCAAAAAAGAGGAACAGCGGGACTTGCTGGACGCGATGGACAGCGAACAGGCTACCCCCTCTCTCTCCCAGGCCCAGCGGCTCAAGAAATACAGCCAGGAGGGACATCTGACCCTCGATATGATGCGCGTCATTATGGGCGAGGAAAAGAAAAGCGATCTCGACAAAGTGACCCTTTCTGCTGACATCCTGCGGAAGTATTTTCCCAAGAGCTACACGCCCCAGCGGATGCAGGAGACCATCATCAAGCTGCTGGAGGGGTGGCAGAAGAAGCGCCAGAGAGACCAGGAACGATGAAAGGAGCCGCCTATGAGGGATATTTCAGCCCGTGAGCTGAAAGGACACAACATTTTGGCCGTAGAGCGTTTTCAGGATAACACCCGCTGGATGATCGAGTTTTCCATCCTGCGTCCCTGTTCCTACGGTAGCCCCGGCGATGAAATGCGGCTGTTTCTCACCGAGGACGGGTATCAGGCCGCCCTCGTAAGCCAGAAGCGCCGGGAAATCAAAGTCAAGCGGTATGCCCATGTGATTGAGGGCCATGTCCTCGACTTCAAGCCGGACAAGCGCCGCCGCCACTCGTAAATCTGCCATTACCACGAAAGGAAAGGAATGAATATGTGTACTGTCCAGAGCATCAAGGATGCTATCCGGGAAAACTGCCAGTCTCTGTATGACATGGAATCCACCGACATTGACCGGGTTTTGCAGACCCTCCCGTTTTCGGGGCATGATTCGTTGTTCGACCAGCCGCCGCTGCCCAAGCGTCCCTACCGGCCCCGGAAGAACACGAAAACCAAGAACAGCTGAACGCCACAGTCTTTTTTACGAAAGATTGTGGCTTTTTTCATGCCCTGAGAACAGAAAGGAGTGAAGTCAATGGCGGTCTTTCGGATTGAAAGAACCCGCGACTATACGGTTATGAGCAATCATCACCTGCGGAACCATGAATTGTCCCTGAAGGCAAAAGGGTTACTTTCCATGATGCTGTCCCTGCCGGATGACTGGAACTATACCACCCGTGGCCTTGCAAAAATCTGCAAGGAGGGCGTGGACGCCATCGGGAATGCGCTGCGGGAGCTGGAAACTGCCGGTTACATCGTGCGTCACCAGCTGCGGGACCGGCAGGGTCGGATCAGCGACACCGAGTATGTCATATATGAGCAGCCCCAGCCCCGACAGCCGGAAACGCCCCAGCCGGATACGGATGCACCAGATACGGCTTCACCAGATACGGAAAACCCGTATCTGGATAAACCGGATACGGAAAAGCCCGCAGAATTAAATATAGAGAAATCAAATACCCAAAAATCAATTACTCATGGATCAAGTACCGATTCCATTCCCTTCCGGGAGCCCGCGGCAGCACAGCTGCCGGAACGGAAAGGAAGGGATGCGATGTCACTCACAGAGATGGAAAGTTATCGGGATTTGATTCTGGAGAACATCGAGTATGACCACCTGTGCCGGGAGTTTACCACCTACCGGGAGGACCTGGACGAGATTGTGGAGCTGATGGTGGAGACCGTCTGCGCCAAGCGGAAAACCACCCGGATCGCTGGAAGCGACTTCCCCCATGAGGTAGTCCGCTCCCGTTTTTTGAAGCTGGACAGCTCCCACATCGAGTTTGTCATGGAGTGCCTGCGGAACAACACCACCGAAATCCGCAACATGAAGCAGTATCTGCTTGCGGTGCTGTTCAATGCGCCGACCACGATCAGCAATCACTACACCGCACAGGTCAACCACGATATGTACGCAGGCGGCTGGTAAACAGCCGCTTTTGTGCTGCCCGGGCACACCGGGAGAAAGGATTTTGCCATGAAACGACCCCTTGCTTACATTACGGCTCCCTGGAGCAACAGCCAGTACGAGAACGCCGAGAACGCTGCGGCCTACTGTCGTCAGGTGTACGACGCCGGGTATTCGCCCATCTGCCCGGTGCTGTTCCTGCCCACCTTCCTCAAGGACGAGATTCCCCAGGAACACAAGGACGGGCTGGATATGGCGCGGGACTACCTGCGCCGGTCCCATGTGTTGGTGGTCTGCGGCCACGGTATCGACGAGACCGTGAAGAATGACATTGCCACCGCCGAGCGCCTGCGGATCACCGCCACCACCCTGGACGGCATCCTGACCGTGAAGGGCCAGGGGCGCGGGAAAGGAGGTGCGCGCCATGCCTGAGCGTAAGACCGTGGGCCAGCTGCTGGAGGAAATGCGCCTCAAGGCCGGGGCGCAGAACTACCACGGCCACGAATACATGGATTTGCAACGGTTTGCCGAGAACACCCGGCACATGATTATCTTCGATGTGCTGACCCACGATTCGCCGGTGGGCTGGAAAGGCGAACGGACCCGCCTGTTTCTGACGGAGGCCGGATACCAGAAAAGCCTGGAGAACCAGGAAAAGGGCCACATCAAGATTCTCAGCCATGCCAAGGTGCGCCAGGGGCATCTGTACTATGACCGCTCCGACCAGCTGCGTTGAAAGGAGCCTGCCATGATGAAATACCTGCTGCGGCGGCTGGTGGTCCCGCCTTAGTATCAAGCGCCACCCCTGCAAAATCCGTGGAAAGGAGGCGATGACCTATGCAGGAGGAAGTGGAAAACAGGACTTTGACGCTGGTAGTTAGCGGAACAAAGTTTACCGGGCGGCTGTTTAAGGCCGCCATCACCAAGTACCTTGCCCACCGCAAGGAAAAGAAGCTGCAAAAGCAGAAAAGCCGGGATACCCCCGTGATTCCCCACGGCAAACAGACGGTGAAGCAGCTGATCGGCCAGAATCAGGGCGTTTCCAACATCGAGATCACCGACACCTCCATCAAGGAGTTTGAGAAGATCGCCCGGAAATACGGCGTTGACTATGCGGTGAAGAAGGACCGCAGCAGCTCCCCGCCCAAGTACCTGATCTTTTTCAAAGGCCGGGATGCGGATGCCCTGACCGCTGCCTTTACCGAGTACACCGGCAAGAAGGTCAGAAAGGCGCAGAAAACAGAGCGTCCGTCCGTGCTGGCAAAGCTGAGCCAGTTCAAAGAGCTGGTGAAACACGCCGTCGTGGACCGGAACAAGCGGAAGGAGCTGGAACGATGAAAAAGCCGCTTGACATCAAAAAGCTCCTTTTGCTGAATATGCCGTATATCCTGATGGGACTGTTCGCCACCAACTTCGGTGAAGGATGGCGGATGGCCGTGGGTGCGGACGCTTCGGCAAAAATGCTCTCGTTCTTCTCCGCGCTGCCGGTGGCACTGGCAAGCTGGTGGCCCAGCTTGCACCCTCTGGACCTGCTGGTGGGTCTGTGCTGCGGTGGTGGCCTGCGGCTTGCGGTCTATCTCAAGAGCAAGAACGCCAAGAAGTACCGGCACGGTATGGAGTACGGCTCCGCCCGCTGGAGTGCATAATTTTAAGTGTAAAGGACACCTACATGGACGCACAGGAGGTTATGCACATGACTGATTATAGCAAAATTACCGCCCTTTACTCCCGCCTTTCCGTGGGCGACGAGGACAGGGACGGCGGTGAGAGCAACAGCATACAGAACCAAAAAATCTTTTTGGAGAACTATGCCAGAGGACAGCACTTAACCAATATCCGGCACTACATTGACGATGACGAAAGCGGCAGATTTTTTGACCGTTCTGCCTATTCCCGCATGATGGACGATGTAGAAAACGGAAAAATCGGTGTCTGCATTATGAAAGACCTGACGCGCTGGGGGCGCGACTATCTCCAAGTTGGCAACGCTATGGAGATATTCAGACGGAACAATGTGCGCTTTATCGCGGTCAACAACGGGATAGACAGCGAGAAGCCCGACACATTGGAGTTTGCGCCCTTTATCAACATCATGTCGGAGTGGTACGCAAAGGACATCAGCAAGAAAGTAAAGACCGGCATTAAAACGAAGGGCATGAGCGGAAAGCCGATTGCCACCGAAGCCCCCTACGGCTATATGAAAGACCCGGACAACAAGGATTTTTGGATAATCGACGAGGAAGCCGCCGAGGTTGTGCGCCTTATTTTCCGTCTGTTTATCGGCGGGAAGAACCGCAACCAAATCGCCGTATATCTGACGCAGGAGCAAATCCCTACCCCTACTTTCTACATGAAAGACCGGGGACGGGGAACGTGTAAAAACAAGGCGCTCAATGAGGATAACCGCTACAAGTGGAACAAAGTCACCTTGACCCATATCCTCACGCGGCAGGAGTATTGCGGCGATGTAGTCAACTTCAAGACTACAAAGCATTTCCGGGACAAGCGGAACCACTATGTAGACCGGAGCCAATGGCAGATAACCGAAAATGTGCATGAGCCGATTATTGACCGCGCCGACTTTGAAACCGCACAGCGGATTTTGGAAAACGCGCCCGTCAGACGCCCCAACGGGGACGGGGAAATCCACCCTTTGTCGGGCTTGCTTTTCTGTAAGGATTGCGGCGCAAAAATGCACATCCGCATAGATTACAGGAACGGCGGCAAGCGGCATGTTGCCTATTGCAGCGAGTATCACAAGGGGAAAGCCAAAAACCCCAAGTGCCATTCCCCACACATCATCGACGCGGACTTGCTCATGCAGACCGTCGCGGAAGTGCTGAAGAAAATCGAGGACTACTCTATCAGCAACCGGGCGGAGTTTGAAGCCTTAGTGAAAAAGAACCTTGCCATGCAGCAGACCGACCAGACCAAGAAGCAGCAGAAACGTATCCCGCAAATCACGACACGCCTTGAACAGATTGACAAGGTGCTGAATAAGCTCTATGAGGACAACGCCCTCGGCACTATCCCGCAAGACCGCTATGAGCAAATGTCGCAAAAATATTCGGAAGAATACTACACACTGAAAACGGAGCTTGCCACACTCCAAGAGCAGCTATCCGCTTATGAGAACGCGGGAGGGCGGGCGCAGAAGTTTTTGAAGCTGACGGAACGCTATGCCGCCTTTACTGACCTGACCCCCGCCATTCTCAACGAGTTTATCAGCCGGATTGAAGTGCATGAGCGCGACAAGAAAAGGGCAAAACAGGCTGTTCAGCACATCGGGATATATTTTAACTATATCGGCAGATTTGAGAACGAAGTGACGCAGCTTGCAGAGCCTACGGAGCAGGAAGTCCGGCAAATGCGGGAGGAAATCGAAGAAGCCCAAAAGGAAAAGAGCCGCGCCTACCACCGGCAGTATTCAAGGGAGTACCGGGCGCGAAACCTTGAAAAGCAACGGGAATATGACCGCATGAAAGCGCGGGAATACCGGGCAAGGAGAAAGGCGCAGGCCGCCGCCGCAGCACCCGCACAGTAAAACAGAATACCGACAACTAAGAGGGATTTTCCGGGCTACGGGAAATCCCTTTTTCGCGCCCGGAGAAAGGAGCCGCCTATGGCAGAACAGACCCCCGACAGTATCATCACGACACAGAAGAACGGACAGACCATCGTTGCGGAATTGTTTTTCAATCACAGCGGCACAGAAACATTCCGCGACAAGCTGCTCAAAGTGATACTTGCCGACAGCTTGCAGGACGGTCAAGAGCCGGAAAAATCGGAAATTTTGCGATAACAGCCGCCCCGACGATACATTCCCCGTCCGGGCGGTTTTTATCGTCAAAAACGCCGTTTTCTCCAAGTCAAGAGCCGGAGAAAACACCCGAAAAATGCCCCTATTGCATAACAGGGGCGCAGAAAGGAGAGTTTATGCGAACAGGGCTTCCCAAGCAAAAAAAGACCACAGACATCTGGTTTGATGAGAAAGACCCGTTGATCCATATCCGTACCCACAATACCGACTTGAAGAAGCGGCTTGCCGCCTATGCCGAGCAGCACCCCGATGTGTGCCGCCAGACCGACGCAGACCCGGAAACGGGCTGCATGGAGTTTGACATTGAGAAAGGCCGCTTCTCTTTCCGTCTGACCGCCCCATACAGCGAGGAACGGCGGGAAGCGGCGCGGCGGTACGCCAGAGAGAGCAACGCCGCCGACAGGCTGAAATAGAGTGGAAATGTTCATAGTTTTGTGCTATACTTTTTCTAAAAGCAGAGTAATACTGCGGAATTGATTGGAGGACAACACAATGGTTACATTTATGAGATTAAGATAAAACCGCGAGTTATGTTGCGGTTATCCGTATTGCATAACTCGCTTATTGAAGCAGAGATGTAATTACGGAGGAAAAACAAATGAATAATAATTTATCACGCTTTGCAGACAGCAAGGTTTATTTTCAATGCCCAATTTGCACAAAATCAATGGATATACAAGGCAATAGCCTAATTTGTAGACATGGACATTGCTTTGATATTTCAAGATATGGGTATGTAAATTTGTTGTTAAAATCATCGCCCAAAACCAACTACAGCAAGCGGTCTTTTGACAACCGGCACCAAATTTTGGAGTATGGCATGTATGATGTTGTGTTGGAGAAAATCATACAGTTTATTTCTGATACGCCATCTATAAGAAACATTTTAGATGTTGGTTGCGGCGAGGGTTTCTATGCAAGGCAGATACAGCAAAGAACAGAACGAAACATCTTTGCCTTTGACTTGTCAAGGGAGGCAATACAGATTGCATCAAAAAAAGACAAGCGCAAAGCAGTGAAGTGGTTTGTTACTGACTTATCAAAAATCCCTTTGAAAGACGGAAGTATGGATTGTATTTTAGACATATTTTCGCCTGCACACTACAAAGAATTTCAGCGATTGCTATCTCCTAACGGATATGTTGTGAAAGTAATTCCTACGAAAAATCATTTGAGGGAAATCAGGACTAAAGTGCAAGCACACTTGAAAAATCCAGATTATTCAAATGAGTCTGTCGTTGAATATTTTGAGAAATATCTTAAAACCATTTCAAGAGAAACGGTTTCAGCCACCGTACAGTTGTCATCAGAACAAAGAATGTCGTTTATTGAAATGACGCCGCTTCTCTTTTGCGTTGAAAAAGATTGCGTTGATTGGCGTACTCTCACACATTTGACAATCGAAGCTGATGTTTTAATAGGAATGTATTAAAGGGCGTATTGATATTTAATATTCCCATTTATTGAGCAGAACGGAGTAAACCAAACACCCTAATCAAAAGGACAGCCGAGGAAATCGACTGTCCTTTTTCTATGCCGACAGGTAGAAAGGAGTGACCACCCATGACGAAACCGAGAGAAAAAAACCGCGAGGAATTGCAAGCCGAGATTGAGGACGGGAAGAAGAAAATCCGGCAGCTTGAAAACCGGGAAAAGGTGTTGCGGCAAAAGTTATCCCAAGAGGAACGCAGGACGCGCAGCCATCGGCTGATCGTCCGGGGTGCGGTCTTTGAGAGCATTGTGCCGGAAGCCAAGACCATGACCGACGAGGAAGCCGCCGCCTTTCTCCGGCTTGCCTTGACGAGCGAGGAAGCGCGGGCTTATCTGAAAAAACGCACCAAGGGCGGGAAAAGCGAATAATCCCTTTGGCACAAAGGGCGCACTTATACACCCTTACGGGTGCGTGCGCTCTGCCGAGGGCTTGTCGGCACAGAGAGAAAGCCGCTTGCTTCCCTCTCTGACCGACATTGGCGGCTTTGCCGCAACAAGGGGCTGCACCCCTTGCGCCGCTTACGCGGCTATCCCTGCACACCCACAAAAACAGTACACCCGCCGTTGGCGTCTGTACCATTTTTGC
>NZ_JACLZC010000068.1 GCF_016901735.1 Pseudoflavonifractor phocaeensis
CTGTGGGGCCGGTGTGGGCGCGGTCTCCGGCGGGGGAGGGGGTGCGGATTTTCGGAAGAGTTTTTTGAACAGGTTCATGTGGCTTCACCATTCTGAAAGATTCAATGCCGCCTGCGCGGCAAACGCGGCGCCGACGAAGGGCCAGCGCCGCGTGGGGCAGGAGAGGAAGGGACCGGTCACACCCGGCCGATATCGGTGCGGAAGTGCATGGCGTCGAAGTGGATGGGCTTTGCGCTCTCGTAGGCCAGGTCGATGGCGTCGCTGAGGCTGGGACCCACGGCGGTGACGCCCAGCACCCGGCCGCCGTTGGTGACGATTTGGCCGTCCTGTTCGGCGGTGCCGGCGTGGAACACCACGGCGGTCCTGCCGGCCTCGTCCAGGCCGGTGATGGGGAGGCCCTTCTGATAGGAGCCGGGATAGCCGCCGGAGGCCAGCACCAGGCAGCAGGCCGCGCCGTCCTTCCACCGGATATCCAGCTGGTCCAGATTGCCGCTACGGCAGGCCATGAGGATGTCCATGAGGTCGCTTTCCAGCAGGGAGAGGACGGCCTGACACTCGGGGTCGCCGAAGCGGGCGTTATACTCCACCACCTTGGGGCCGTTGGGGGTGAGCATCAGGCCGAAGTAGAGGACGCCCTGGAAGGGACGGCCCTCGGCCTGGAGGGCGGCGACGGTGGGCAGGAAGATCTCCTCCATACACTGCCTGGCGACTTCTGGGGTGTAGTTGGGGGAGGGGGAGATGGCGCCCATGCCGCCGGTGTTGGGGCCTTGGTTGCCGTCATAGGCCCGCTTGTGGTCCTGGCTGGAGGGCATGGGCACGACGTGCTTGCCGTCGCAGAAGGCCAGCACGGTGACCTCGGGGCCGGTCATGCACTCCTCGATGACCACTTTGGAGCCGGAGGCGCCGAACTTGCCGCCGGCCATCATCTCCCGGACGGCGGCCAGGGCCTCGTCCACGGTCTGGGCCACCACCACGCCCTTACCCAGGGCCAGGCCGTCGGCCTTGACCACGATGGGCGCGCCCTGCCGGCGGATGTACTCCTCAGCGGGAGCCAGCTCGGTAAAGTCCCGATACCGGGCGGTGGGGATGTGGTATTTTTCCATCAAATGCTTGGAGAAGATCTTGCTGGCCTCGATGACGGCGGCGTTGGCCCGGGGGCCGAAGGCGGGGATGCCGGCGGCCTCCATGGCGTCCACCATACCCAGAGCCAGGGGATCATCCGGGGCGACCATGACGAAGTCCATGTGGTTTTCCTTGGCCCAGGCCACCATGCCATCCACGTCCGTGGCCTTGACGGGCACGCAGGAGGCCGCCTGGGCAATGCCCGCGTTGCCGGGGGCGCAGAAGAGCTGGGACACTTTGGGCGACTGGGCCAATTTCCAGCAGATGGCGTGTTCCCGTCCGCCACCGCCGACGACTAAAACTTTCATATTGAACAACCTTTCTGATAGGAAAGTGAAGATAGGAGAGTGAAGAGTGAAGATATTGAGTCCGGCGGAGCCGGACGGATTTCAAATCATTCGCCTCTGGCGAATACCGTATCTCCACTCTTCACTCTTTACTCTACACTCTCTCTCCGTACTGCCTTGGTGGTAGCGGACAGAATGTTGCGGAGCGCTTCACAGTCTGCCCGAAGCGAGCGGTATTCTTGAGCAGAAAGGAAGTCACAGGAATGGAGCAGTTCCAGCCAATAGAGGGTTTCGGCGCACTCCTTGAGGGCGATATAGATTTTAGCGAGGAAATCATTTCGACTGATACCGTATCTGGCTTCCGCAATATTGGCCCCAATACTGGTACCACTGCGCAAAATTTGCTTGGATAACACAAATTCCTTGTGCTCCGTACAGAGATATCGATGCAGAAAAACAATGCGTTTGGCAAAAGCAAGGCTTTTTTCATACGCAACGCTTCCAGTCCCCATATCTCCACTCCCCACTCTTAACTCTTCACTCTTCCCTTAGTGGTGGAACAGGCGCATACCGGTAAAGGCCATAACGATACCGTACTTGTTGCAGGTGGCGATGACGTGGTCGTCGCGGATGGAGCCGCCGGGCTGGGCGATGTAGGCCACGCCGCTCTTGCGGGCCCGCTCCACGTTGTCGCCGAAGGGGAAGAAGGCGTCGGAGCCCACGGTGACGCCGGTCTGCTGGGCGATCCAGGCTTTCTTTTCTTCAACAGTCAGCACTTCGGGGCGTACTTTGAAGGTGTTCTGCCACACGCCCTCGGCCAGCACGTCCTCGTACTCGTCGGAGATGTAGATGTCGATGGCGTTGTCCCGGTCGGGGCGGCGGATGCCGTCCACGAACTGGAGGCCCAGCACCTTGGGATGCTGGCGGAGGAGCCAGTTGTCGGCCTTGGAGCCGGCCAGGCGGGTGCAGTGGATGCGGCTCTGCTGGCCGGCGCCCACGCCGATGGTCTGGCCGTCCTTCACATAGCAGACCGAGTTGGACTGGGTGTATTTCAGGGTGATGAGGGAGAGGATCATATCCCGCTTGGCGTTTTCGGGCAGATCCTTGTTGTCCGTCACGATGTTGCCCAGCAGGGCTTCGTTGATCTCAAAGTTGTTGCGGCCCTGCTCGAAGGTGATGCCGAACACGTCCTTATGCTCGATGGCGCGGGGGACGTAGTTGGGGTCGATCTCCACCACGTTGTAGCCGCCCTTGCGCTTGGTCTTGAGGATGGCCAGGGCCTCGTCGGTGTAGCCGGGGGCGATGACGCCGTCGGAGACTTCGAGGGCCAGATAGCGGGCGGTGTCGGCGTCGCACACGTCGGAGAGGGCGGCCCAGTCGCCGTAGGAGCACAGGCGGTCGGCGCCCCGGGCGCGGATGTAGGCGCAGGCGATGGGGGAGAGGTCGCCCTCGGGGGCGAAATAGATCTGGCGCTCCACGTCGGAGAGGGGGGTGCCCACGGCGGCGCCGGCGGGGGAGACGTGCTTAAAGGAAGCGGCGGAGGGGAGACCGGTGGCTGCTTTGAGCTCCTTGACCAGCTGCCAGGAGTTGAGGGCGTCCAGGAAGTTGATATAGCCGGGCTTGCCGTTGAGGACGCGGATGGGCAGCTCGCCCTCCTGCATGAAGATGCGGGCGGGCTTCTGGTTGGGGTTACAGCCGTATTTGAGTTCCAGTTCGGTCATGGGAAAAACCATCCTTTCCGCAGATTGGGTTACTGATGCTTGTTGAGGATCACGTCGGTGCAGGCGCCGTTGGACAGGTCGATATAGCGCACAAAGAGGGAGATCTTGTTGTCCTCGTTGAGGCTGGACCAGATCTCGTTGGCGAAGGTCTCGGCGTCGGGGGCGGTGATGGCGACCTGCTCGGGCTCGCCCTCGAAGGAGGGGAGGGGATCGCCGTCGCCCATGTAGGTGTGGATGAAATGGCCCTGACCGGCCTTGGGATTTTCGTAGTGGAAGTAGCAGCGGCGGCAGGACATGGGGTCGCCCTCGGCGCTCTTGAGGATGGAGAGAATGTAGTTGCCGAATCCGTCCATCAGGCCGGAGATCCGGGGGGTATAGTTGGGCTTGTCCGGCTCAAAGGTGCGGGGCATGAGGGACTGCTCCAGGGTCTTGCCGGCGGCCAGGCCCTCCCGGATGGTGTCGGTCTGGTCGCCGTTGGTGACGATGGTGTAGCTGCCCAGCCGGCGGACGGGGGCGTAGATGATGAGGGAGGGGTCGCTCACTTTGGTGGGGTCAAAGGCCTGGGTGCGGATGCCGTCGGGGGTCTCCACAAAGACCCGGTTGCGGGAATTTTCGCTGCGGCCCATGATGAAGTAGGCAATGGCGGCGTGCTTGCCGTCGGTGGTACGGCCCATGACGATGCCGCGGCCGGGGTAAGGATTGCCGCGGAGGAGCGCGGACAGTTCATAAGTGTTCATAAGAAAAAACCTCCCATTTCAAATCTCAAAGGGTGGGGGGAGAATGCGTACCATCCGGCCCTCTGTCCGCAGGCGGTCCTGGCAGAAGAGGGAGACGGCCAGCGGCAGGATGCGCCACTCGGCCTCCTCCATCACCCGGCGCTGGAGCACCTCCGGGGTGTCGTCGGGCAGCACCTCCACCGCCTTTTGGAGGACGATGGGTCCGCCGTCGGCCTCTTCGTTGACGAAGTGGACGGTAGCGCCGGTGAGCTTGACGCCGTAGGCCAGGGCCTGCTCGTGGACGTGGAGCCCGTAGGCCCCCGGCCCGCAGAAGGAGGGGATAAGGGCGGGATGGATGTTGAGGATGGCGTTGGGGTAGGCGCGGATGATCTCGCCGGTGAGGATGTGCATGAACCCGGCCAGCACCACCAGGTCGATATTCAGCGTCCGGAGCAGTTCCACCAGGGCCTGGGTCATGGCCTGATTGGATGGGAAGGCTTTCCGGGCGACGACATAACCGGGAATGTTGGCCTTTTTGGCCCGTTCCAGGGCATAGGCCCCCTCCTTGGAGGAGATGACGGCCACAAGGGAGCCGCCGCCCAGCCCTTCTTTCTGCTGGGTGTCAATGAGGGCCTGCAAGTTGGTGCCGCCGCCGGAAACCAGCACGGCAATACGCTTTGCCATAAGAAAACAAGTCCCCTTTCAGATGGAGCGTGGAGATAGGAGCGTGAAGAGTGAAGATATTGTATCCGGCTCCGCCGGACGATTTGAAATCATTCGCCGTAGGCGAATCCCTTATCTCCACTCTCCACTCTTAACTCTTCACTCTAATACAACGCCTTCCTCGCCGGCCACCACTTCGCCGATCCGGTAGGCCCGCTCGCCGGCGGCCTGGAGGAGGGAAAGGGCCTGTTCGGCCTGTTCGGCGGGGAGAGCCAGGATCATGCCGATGCCCATATTAAAGGTGTTGTACATATCCCGCTCCGGGATGTTGCCCTTTTTCTGGATGAGGTCAAAAATGGGCAGCCTGGGGAAGGCGTTCAGGTCGATGGAGGCGGTGAGGCCGTCGGTCATCATGCGGGGCACGTTCTCATAGAAGCCGCCGCCGGTGATATGGCTGATGGCGTGGATGTCCACCCCGGCCTTGAGGAGGGCCTTGACGGCCTTGACATAGATGCGGGTGGGGGTGAGGAGGGTCTCGCCCAGGCTCTTGCCGTCCAGCTCGGCCACGGGGGCGGTGAGGTCGGCGTGCTCCACGTCAAAGACCTTGCGCACCAGGGAGAAGCCGTTGGAGTGGACGCCGGTGGAGCCCAGACCGATGAGCACGTCGCCCTTGGAGAGGCGCTTGCCGTCGATGATCTGCTCCTCGTCCACGATGCCCACCGAAAAACCGGCCACGTCGTAGTCCTCGTCGGGCATGACGCCGGGATGCTCGGCGGTCTCGCCGCCCACCAGGGCGCACTCGGACTGGCGGCAGCCCTCGGCAATGCCGGTGACGATCTCCGCGATGCGCACCGGGTCATTTTTGCCGCAGGCGATGTAGTCCAGGAAGAAGAGGGGGGAAGCGCCGCCGCAGATGATGTCGTTGACGCACATGGCCACGCAGTCGATGCCGATGGTGTCATGCTTGTTCATCAGCAGAGCCAGGCGCAGCTTGGTGCCCACGCCGTCGGTGCCGGAGACCAGGACGGGCTTTTTCATACCCGCCAGCTCGGGGGCGAACATGCCGCCGAAGCCGCCCAGGGTACCCATCACGCCGGGGATGTAGGTGGACTCCACCATGGGCTTGATGCGCTTGACGGCCTCGTAACCGGCGGTGACGTCCACGCCGGCGGCGGCGTAGGACGCGGAATGGGAGTTTTTCATCTCAAAACCTCCAGTGAATCAAAAATAAGGAAGCGTGGAGAAGCGTGGAGACAGTACCGGCTGGTTCCACGCTTCTCCTTTCACACGGTTTGGTTACTCTTTACCGTTCCAGCAGTAGGTGCAGACCTTGTCCCGGTCGATGCCGATGGCCTCCAGGAGGCCGTCCAGGGACTGGTAGCCCAGGGAGTCAAAGCCCATCTCCTCGCAGATGGCCTTTAACATGCACTGACCCCGCTGGGTGGAGGAATCGGCGTACTCGTCCAGATGCTGCTGCCCCTCGTCGCCTTCCAGGCCCTGGATGGTCCGCCGGGCCAGCAGTTCCATATCGGAGTTGCTGCGGGAGAAGTTGAGGTACTTGCAGCCGTACATAATGGGGGGGCAGGCAGAGCGCATATGCACTTCCTGGGCGCCCGACTCATAGAGGAAATCCACGGTCTCCCGGAGCTGGGTGCCCCGGACGATGGAGTCGTCCACAAAGAGGAGCTTTTTGCCCTCGATGAGCTCGGGGACGGGGATCTGCTTCATTTTGGCCACCTGATTGCGGGCCTCCTGGTTGGCGGGCATGAAGGAGCGGGGCCAGGTGGGGGTGTACTTGACGAAGGGCCGGGCGAAGGGCTTGCCGCTGCGGTTGGCAAAGCCGATGGCGTGGGGGAGACCGGAGTCGGGCACGCCGGCCACATAGTCCACCTTGGGGAGCTTGCCCTTCTGGATCTCGTCCCGGGCCATGATCTCGCCGTTGCGGTAGCGCATGACCTCCACGTTGACCCCCTCATAGTTGGAGTTGGGGTAGCCGTAATAGGTCCACAGAAAAGCACAGATCTTCATCTCCTCGCCGGCGGGGGAGAGCTGCTCCACCCCGTCGGCGGTGACCCGGACGATCTCCCGGGGGCCCAGCTCGTAGCTGTCGTGGTAGCCCAGCTTGTGGTAGGCGAAGGACTCGAAGGAGACGCAGCAGCCGTCCTCGTTCTGGCCCACCAGCACGGGGAGGCGGCCCAGCCGGTCCCGGGCGGCGATGATGCCCTTCTGGTCCAGGATCAGGATGGTGATGGAGCCGTCGATCTCCTCCTGGGCCCGGCGGATGCCGGCGACCAGGTCGTCCTCCTGATTGATGAGGGCGGCGGTGAGCTCGGTGGAGTTGACCTTGCCGGAGCTCATGGCCATGAACTGGTGGCCGTGCTCGGAGAAGTAGCGGGCCACCAGGTCGTCGGTGTTGCGGATGATGCCCACGGTGGTGATGGCGAAGAGGCCCAGGTGGGAGCGGACCAGCAGGGGCTGGGGGTCGGTGTCGCTGATGCAGCCGATGCCGGAGCAGCCGTGGAATTCCGCCAGGTCCTTGTCGAACTTGGTGCGGAAGGGGGTATTTTCGATGTTATGGATCTGCCGCTGGAAACCGTCCTTTTCGTCGTAAACAGCCATACCGCCCCGCTTGGTGCCCAGATGGGAGTGGTAGTCGGTGCCGAAAAAGAGGTCCATGACGCAGTCGCGCTTGGAAATCGTGCCGAAGAAACCGCCCATTGCTTACTTATCCCCCATGAGACGGCGCATGACCTCTTCATAGGCCTCCTCGGCGCCGCCCAGATCCCGGCGGAAGCGGTCCTTGTCCAGCTTTTCGTGGGTGGTCTCGTCCCACAGGCGGCAGGTGTCGGGGGAGATCTCGTCGGCCAGGACGATCTGGCCGTCGGCGGTCTTGCCGAACTCCAGCTTGAAGTCCACCAGGTCGATGCCGATCTCCTTCATGAAGCCGCGGAGCAGGTCGTTGACGGCGAAGGCGTACTTTTTGATGAGCTCAATCTCCTCGGGAGTGGCCAGCTTGAGGGCCAGGGCGTGATAGGAGTTGAGCAGGGGGTCGCCCAGGTCGTCGTTCTTGTAGGAGAACTCGATGGTGGGCTGGTCAAAGACGATGCCCTCCTCCACGCCGTAGCGCTTGGCGAAGGAACCGGCGGAAATGTTGCGGATGATGACTTCCAGGGGGACGATGGAGACCTTCTTGACCACGGTCTCCCGGTCGCTGAGCTCCTCCACGAAGTGGGTGGGGACGCCGGCGGCCTCCAGGCGGCGCATGAGGTTGTTGGTCATGCGGTTGTTGATGGCGCCCTTGCCGGCGATGGTGCCCTTTTTGAGGCCGTTAAAGGCGGTGGCGTCGTCCTTATAGGACACGATCACCAAGTTGGGGTCGTCGGTGGCGAAAACCTTCTTGGCCTTTCCCTCGTACAGCTGCTCACGCTTTTCCATGATAAAACGCTCCTCACAATTTTAAGATAAAAGATAAGAGATAATAGATAAGAGATAGGGGGAGTGAGAGAATATCTTCACACTCCACTCTTTACTCTTCACTCTCTAACTGAAGCTTGGCTTCCTTTTCGGCGATTTGCTTGGCCATGTCGGCCCGGGCCTGGTCCAGCTTGGCGGCCAGTTCGTCGTCGCTGATGGCCAGCATCTGGGCGGCCAGGACGGCGGCGTTTTTGGCGCCGTTGATGGCCACGGTGGCCACGGGAATGCCGGAGGGCATCTGGACGGTGGCCAGCAGGGCGTCCAGGCCGTCCATAGCGCCGCCCTTCATGGGGATACCGATGACGGGCAGGGTGGAGTTGCCGGCGAAGGCGCCGGCCAGGTGGGCGGCCATGCCAGCGGCGCAGATGAGTACGCCGAAGCCGTTCTGCCGGGCGGAGCGGGCGAAGTCCGCGGCCTGGGCAGGGGTGCGGTGGGCGCTGAGGATGTGGGCCTCATAGGGGATACCGAAGGCTTGGAGCTGGGTGCAGGCGGCCTTGACCACCGGCCAGTCGCTGTCGGAACCCATGATAACGGCTACTTTTTTCACAAAACATGACCTCCTGAATGACGGGGCGCCAAACAAAAAGTTAGGGGCTTGAAAAATAAATCAGGGTATCCGATACACGGATACCCTGTCATTTTGTCAGGCGGCAGAAGGCGCATTGGGGCCGCAGAGGAAAACAGCTCGGATCTGAATACCGGAAAAAATGCCTCGCGACATCCCGCATACCCCCGTCAAAAGAAAATATCAATAATAATATATCGGGTCCCGGAGGATTTTGCAAGAGCGCGTGGGGATTTTTGTATGGTTTCACAACCAAAAGAGGAAAGAGGAAGAACGGGCTGTCAAAAAATCCTGTGCCGCGGCGGGGGAAAGGGAAAGGACGCCGGACCGCTGTGGGTCCGGCGTCCTGGCGCACGGAAATCAACTGTTGAGATACTGCTTGACCAGCTCCTGGAGCAGCTCGTCCCGATCCAGCTTCCGGATGAGGGCGCGGGCGTTGTTGTAGTTGGTGATGTAGGTGGGGTCCTCGGAGAGGATGTAGCCTACGATCTGGTTGATGGGGTTATAGCCCTTCTCCTGGAGAGAGTTATAGACAGAGGTCAGAATGTCCTTGATCTCCTGATCCTTCTCATAATTGAGACTGAATCTGCGCGTATAGTCGGTTTGCATGACCATCTGCACCTCCTTATTCTTTCTGTTGTCTATTGTACCCGAAAAGGGGCGGACTGTAAAGGGGTGTAGGGGTAAAATTTACGAAAGCTTAATATAAAAGCGGGACGGCCCGGCGGGACCCGGGGTTACCGCAGCACCGCGCCCAGGTCGGCGGCCAGGGTATCCAGGATGGACTTGACGTCGGCGTCGGCCTCCTCGCTGGTGAGGGAGCGGTCGTCGGCCCGGAGGACCAGGTTAAAGGCCACGGACTTTTTGCCTTCCGCCACGCCCTTGCCCCGGTAGATGTCGAAGAGGGTAACCTCCTTCAAAAGGCCCTTGGCGCCCTTGCGGATGCAGGCTTCCAGGGCGCCCACGGTGACAGCCTCGTCGCACACCACGGCGATGTCCCGGGTGACGGCGGGGAACTTGGGCAGGGGGACGTACTCGGGGACGGAGCGGTCCATGTGCATGAGCTGGCCGAAGTCCAGCTCGGCGCAGTAGAACTGGGCGTCCACGCCGTAATTCTGGGCCACCAGGGGGTGGATCTGGCCCAGCACGCCCACGCGGCGGTCTCCCACGTACACGTCGGCCACCCGGCCGGGGTGATAGGAGGGATTGGGCACGCAGGGGACCTCAAACCGGATGTGTTCGGCCCGCAGGTCCTTGAGGATGGCCTCCACACAGCCCTTGAGGGTGTAGAAGTCCATATCGCTGCCATAGGCGCCCATGGAGAGGACCTTGTTTTCCACGGCCAGGCCGTCGTCGCCGCCGGGCAGGTAGATACGGCCCACCTCATAGAGGCGCACGTTCTGGTTGCGGTAGTTATAGTTGCGGGTCAGGATCTCCAGCATGGAGGGGAGGACGGTGGTGCGCATGATGGAGGTATCCTCGCCCAGGGGGTTCAAAATCTTGAAGGACTGGCGGCGGGAATCGTCGGCGGCCCAGCGGATCTTGTCGTAGCAGGTGGGGGAGATAAAGGAATAGGTGATGATCTCATCGTAGCCCATGGCGCGGCACATACCGCCCAGCCGGCGCTCCAGCTGCTCCTCCGGGGAGTAGCCGCCCAGGGTGGTCTGGCCCCGCATGAGGGTGGTGGGGATGTTGTTGTAGCCGTGGAAGCGGGCCACCTCTTCGGCCAGGTCCGCCATACCGATCACGTCGCCCCGCCAGGAGGGGACGGTAACGGCGTCGCCGTCCACCTGGAAGTCCAGCTTTTGGAGGATGTCCACCATCTCGTCCCGGCTGATGTCGGTGCCCAGCAGGCCGTTGATTTTCTCCGGCTCCAGGGGGAGGACCTTGGGCTGGGGCACATAGTTGAGGATGTCGATGGTGCCGGGGAGCACCTCGCCGGCGCCCAGCAGCTCCACCAGCTCACAGGCCCGGTCCACGGCGGGGAGGGTGTTCATGGGGTCCAGGCCCTTTTCAAACTTGGCGGAGGCCTCGGTGCGCATACCCAGGGCCAGGGCGCCCTTGCGGATGCAGGTGCCGTCGAAGGTGGCGGACTCAAAGACCACGTCCGCGGTGTCGGCCACGATCTCGGAGTTCTCGCCGCCCATGATGCCCGCCAGACCCACGGCCCGGTGCTCGTCGGCGATGACCAGATGGTTGGCGGTGAGGGTGTGTTCCTTGCCGTCCAGGGTGGTGAGCTTTTCGCCCTCCTCGGCCCGGCGGACGATGATCTTGCCGCCCTTCACATAGCGGTAGTCAAAGGCGTGCATGGGCTGGCCGTATTCCAGCATCACATAGTTGGTGATGTCCACAATGTTGTTGATGGGGCGCACGCCCATGGAGCGCAGCCGCTCCCGCATCCACTTGGGGGAGGGGGCGATCTTGACGTTGCGCACCATGCGGGCGGTGTAGCGGGGCACCAGGTCGGCGGCGGGGGTCTCCACGTCCAGGAGGTCCACCAGGGAGCCCTCGCCCTCGGCCTTGACCACCGGCTGGTGGAGGCGCAGGGGCTGGCCGAAGGTGGCGGCGGCCTCCCGGGCCAGGCCGATGACGGACAGGCAGTCGGGGCGGTTGGGGGTGATCTCGAACTCCACCACGTGGTCGTCGGCGCCGATGACGGGCTTGAGGTCGTCGCCGGGCTTGCAGTCCTCGTGGAGGATGAAGATGCCGTCGTCGATGCAGTGGGGGAACTCACACTGCTGGGCGTGGAGGTCGGCCAGGGTGCAGATGGTGTTGGACTTGGTGTTGTAGGCCACCAGATCCCCCTCGTGGAGGTTGGAGCAGGGGGTGGCGGCGGAAGCGGAGCCGCTGCCGGTGTCCAGGGTCACGTCGTAGGCGTCGCCGGCGGCGGTAAGGCCGGTCACCTTGGCGGCCACCACGGGCCCGTAGATCTTGTGGCCGGGCTGGATGTGGTTGGGGATGGAGGGCTTTTCCTTGTCCAGGGGGTGATAGTCGCCCAGAATGGCGGCGGGGGTGATGACGGCGTAGGGGAAGTCGCGGGTGTCGAGGCCCAGCTCGGACAGGCCGCAGAGCATCCCGTTGGAGAGGACGCCCCGGAGCTTGCCCTTTTCGATCTTCTTGCCGCCGGGGAGGGTGGACTTGTGGAGGGCCACGGGCACCAGGTCGCCCACGTGGACGTTCCACGCGCCGGTGACGATCTGGACGGGTTCCTCCCGGCCCACGTCGATCTGGCAGACCCACATATGGTCGCTGTTTTCATGGCGGGCCATCTCCACCACCCGGCCCACCACCACGTTGGAGATCTCCTCTCCCAGGTCGTGGGTCAGCTCCACCTTGGAGCCGGACAGGGTCATGGCCTCTGCAAACGCTTTATCATCAGCCGAAACGGAGACGAACTCCTCCAGCCACTTGCGAGAAAGATTCATAATCAAAACTCCTTTATGTCAAGAGTGAAGAGTTAAGAGTGGAGAGTGGAGATATGGTATTCGCCTGCGGCGAATGATTTTTAATCCGTCCGGCTCCGTCGGACACAATCTCTTCACTCTTCACTCTCCTATCTTCACTCTAAATTAAAACTGTTCCAGGAACCGGACGTCGTTTTCAAAGATGAGGCGCAGGTCGGCGATTTTGAAGCGGCGCATGGCGGTGCGCTCCAGGCCGATGCCGAAGGCCCAGCCGGAGTAGACGTCGGGGTCGATGCCGCTCATACGCAGCACGTTGGGGTGGATCATGCCCGCGCCCAGCAGTTCGATCCAGCCCTCGCCCTTACAGGTGGGGCAGCCCACGCCGCCGCACTTGTGGCACTGCACGTCCATCTCGCAGGAGGGCTCGGTAAAGGGGAAGTGGTGGGGGCGGAAGCGGGTCTTGGTGCCCTTGCCGTAGAGCTGCTCCACCACGGTGTTGAGGGTGCCCTTCAGGTCGGCCATGGTGACCCCCTTGTCGATGACCATACCCTCCACCTGATGGAACATGGGGGAGTGGGTGGCGTCCACCTCGTCCTTGCGGTAGACCCGGCCGGGGGCGATGATGCGGATGGGGAGGTCCATGGAGTCCATGGCCCGCACCTGCATGGGGGAGGTCTGGGAGCGGAGCATCACCCGGGAGTCGGTGTCAAAGTAGAAGGTGTCGGACCAGTCCCGGGAGGGGTGGCCCTCCTCGGCGTTGAGACGGTCAAAGTTGAGCTCGGCCAGCTCCACCTCGGGGCCGTCCAGCACGGTGAAGCCCATGCCGATGAAAATTTCCTTGATCTCGTCCAGGGCGATATACATGGGGTGGCGATGGCCGGTTTTCACGCCCTTGCCGGGGACGGTGACGTCCAGGGCCTCGGCGCGGAGCCGGTCCTCCAGGGCCTTGGCCTCCAGCTTTTTGCCCTGGGTCTCCAGGGACTGCTCCAGGGCGGCCCGGACCTCGTTGGCCAGCTGACCCATGGCGGGGCGCTCCTCGGCGGAGAGCTTGCCCATCTGCTTCAAAACGGCGGTCAGCGCGCCCTTTTTGCCCAAATACTTGACCCGCAGCGCGTCCAGCTCCTGGGCGTTTTGGGCGGACTCCAGGGCGGCCAGGGCTTCCCGGCGGATCTGTTCCAGTTGTTCTTTCATGGCTTGAACTCCTTTATAAAAAGTAGAATGTTGGTTTTGAGGGAAAAGCAGTCCCGGGCGGAGCGGTCCATGGTGACGGCCAGGCGGGGCAGGTCATAAAGGCCGTCCGCCGGGTCGCAGCGGTCCTCCCGGGTGGTGAGGGTAAGGGCGAAGTGGGCGCGGAGGAAGGAATCGGCCCAGGGCTCGGTGACCCCGAAGGGGTAGGCCAGGAAGGTGACCGGCCGGTCCAGGTGGTCCTGGATGTCTTGGATGCTGTGGAGCAGGTCGGCGTCCACCCGCTGGTGGTAGGCGTCCTCGGTCTCGTTTTCCAGGCGCTGGATGCCGTTGGGGCCGCCCTGGACGAAGAGCCCCCGCCGGTCGGCGTCCAGGTTGTGCAGGTCGTAGCTGTGGGAGCCGATCTCCACCAGGCCGGAGCGGTCCATCTCGCGGCACATGTCCCAGGTCAGGTAGAGGGGGTCGTCCGCGTCCACCAGCCGGCCCACCACGGCGATGGCGGCCTTCATGTTCAGCGACTGGAGGACGGGAAAGGCGTATTGGTAGTTGCTGGCGTAGCCGTCGTCAAAGGTGACGAGGACGGCTTTTTCGGGCAGCGGCAGTCCGGCGGCCAGTTCTCTGGGGAGGACGGTGGTATAGCCGGCCTCCTTGAGCCAGCGCATATCCGCCTCAAACCGCCGGGCGGTGACGGTCATGGCGTTGACCGGCCCGTCGTCGGCCACGATATGGTGATACATCAGGACGGTGAGGGGCCTTGCGGCCGCCGCGCCCACGCCGGCCGCGCAGAGGAGGACCGCCAAAAGGAGCAGTCCGGCGGCGAGCCGGAAGAGAAAAGAAAGGATGTGAAACTTTTTCCCCATGAAGCCTCCTATCGTTTGGGGTTTGGGCGGCAAAAAAGCCCTCCGTCCCAACGCTGGGACGAAGGGCCAACCTCCGTGGTACCACCCGCAATTCCCGCGCGAACGGCGCGGGCACTCTGGCCCCGGTAACGTGGGGCAACTCCGTCCCTGTCTCCAGGGCCGCTCCGGGGCGAACCAAGCGCGTCATTTTGGATGTCCGCTTCCAGCCAGTGACGGACACTCTCTGTCAAAATGGGGGATACGCTATTTTCCCCTTCTTCACATGTAAGATTATTTATAGCACAGGGGCGGAAAAAAAGCAAGAAAAAATTGACGAACGTCTGCCCCTGGCCTATAATGTAGGCACCACAAAAGAGAGATGGCGGTAGGCCAGAGAGGACGGAACACACATGAAGATCGCAACGGCGGAACAGATGCGGGAGATGGACCGCATCGTCATCAAGGAGCGGGGCATTCCCTCCGCGGAGCTGATGGAGCGGGCGGCGCGTGCGCTGACCCGGACGGTACTGGAGCAGGCGGGTCAGGCCCGGGACGAGGGGGAGCGGCCCTATCGCGTGGTGTGCTTCTGCGGCGCGGGGAACAACGGCGGCGACGGCGTGGCCACGGCGCGGATGCTGCTGGAGCGGGGCTGCGAGGTCCGGGCGGTGCTGGTGGGCAAGCGGGAGAAGATGACCGCCGACTGCCGGGAGATGGAGCGCCGTCTGGGGGAGGTCGGTGGAATTCTGGAGGATTTCGAGCCGGACTCGGCGGAATTTGCGGCCTGGTGTCTGGAGGCCGACGTGATGGTGGACGCCCTTTTCGGCATTGGGCTCAACACGGAGCTGCGGGGCGGGTCTCTGCTGGCGGTGCACATGATGAACACCTGTGACATTCCGGTGGTATCGGCGGACATTGCCAGCGGCGTGGAGGCGGACACGGGGCACATTTTGGGCCAGGCGGTGCAGGCCGACGTGACGGTGACCTTCTCCATGCCCAAGGCGGGCCACTTTTTGGGACAGGGGGCCATTCACACCGGCCGTCTGGAGGTGGCGTACATCGGCATTCCCATGGATCTGATGGTGGGGGTGGAGAGCCAGCTCCACGCGGTGACGGAGCAGGACGTGATGCTGCCCCGCCGGTCGCGGACGGCCCACAAGGGTGATTTCGGCAAGGTCTACCTGCTGGCGGGGAGCGTGGGCTACACCGGCGCGCCGGTGCTGGCGGCCCGGGCTGCCATGCGGACCGGCGCCGGTCTGGTGACGGTGGGGGTGCCCGCGCCTGCCTGGCCGGTGGTGGCGGGCAAGCTGGACGAGGCCATGGCCCATCCGCTGCCGTCCAGCAAGGACGGGGACCTGTCGCTGGAGGCCACCGAGCTGGTGCAGAACCGGGCGGGGAGCAGCGACGTATGTCTGATTGGTCCCGGGCTGGGCCGCGGGAACAGCGCGGCGGCGGTGGTGCGCACCCTGCTGCGTACCGTCCACGCGCCGGTGATTCTGGACGCCGACGGCATAAACGCGCTGGCGGGGCATATAGATGTACTGGATGAGCGGAAGGGGCTTATCACCATCCTCACACCCCACGACGGGGAATTTGCCCGCATCAGCGACGAGGACATCAGCGGCGAACACCGGCTGGAGGCGGTCCGGTCATTCGCCCGGACCCACGGCTGCTGTCTGGTGCTCAAGGGCTACCGCACCATCACGGCCTTCCCGGACGGGACGGCGTACATCAACACCAACGGCAACCCCGGGATGGCCGTGGGTGGGAGCGGAGACGTACTGAGCGGCGTCATTTTGTCGCTGATCGGGCAGGGGATCCCGTGCCGGGAGGCGGTACCCATGGCGGTATGGCTGCACGGCGCGGCGGGCGACCTGTGCGCCCGTGAGATGGGGGAGTATGGGATGCTTCCTTCCGACATGATCGCGCGTCTGCCCCAGGTGCTGGAGCGGCAGGTGCTGCGCCGGTAAGGCGGAGGCGGCGCGCCCGAGGAGGGAGCGCATTGCTGCGAAAAACGAGAGGGACTGTGGTCATTCTGGCGGCGCTGCTCCTCTCCCTCTCCGCCTGCGGCGGGGAGGGGGGGCGGGCGGCGGACAGCCGGGCGCTGGAGCTTCGCGGGGAGTACCTGTCCATGGACGGGTGTACGGCCGTTCTGACGGTGACGGCGGACTATGGGGAGCGGGTATATGCCTATGAAATGGAGCTGGCGTGGCAGCGGGAGGGGGAGACGGTCCTGACGCTGACGGCGCCGGAGGAGGTCGCGGGACTGACGGCCCGTTTGTCATCGGACGGGAGTGTGCTGGAGTACGACGGTATAGCGGTGGAGACAGGCCCGCTGAATGAGGGCGGGCTGAGTCCGCTGCTGGCGGGGCCGGCGCTGCTGGAAGCGCTGCGGGAGGGTTATTTGGCCTGTGTGGGGACCGAGACGCTGGCAGAGGAGGAGGTACTCCACCTGGTGATACGGGAGCCGGAGGCCCAGCCGGGGGAGGGTACGGAGACGGAGCTCTGGTGCGGCTGGGAGAGCGGCGCGCTGCTGAGGGGAGAGATTGCACAGGACGGCCGGGTGGTGCTGACCTGTGAGGTGGCGGATTTTCGGGCGTGGAATGACGCGGAAGAAGAAAAATAAAAAAGGGGGAAAAGTGTAGGTTTGTCAAACATATTGGACAGTGAACTCAGAGGGAGAAAGCCAGCCCAGGGGCCTCATGGGAAAGTTGTTTGAGCGGCGGTTGTGGACAGCAAG
>NZ_JACLZC010000069.1 GCF_016901735.1 Pseudoflavonifractor phocaeensis
ATGGCCCCCTCTCGTCAAGTTGTTGTGTCGCAACTCAACTTTAACCGATGAGGCCCTATCCTTCATCCTTTTTTATTCAACTGTCCAACATGTATTGTACTCCTACACTCATACGCCTCGGTTTTTCCCTTCCCTTGCTTGCAAAGGAAACGCTGGTATGATATTCTTGAAGCAAACCGGGAAAAACCGGCGGAAAGGAAGAAGTTTCCATGACTTTTAACCGTATTCAGGCCAAGGAGGACGCGAAAGCCGCCGTGGCCCGTTCCCGCTACCAGGCCTGCCTGGTTACGGCAATCTACCTGCTGGCGACAAACGTCGTGTCCTCTATGGTGGGAGCGGTGGTGACAAACCCCATGCAGGTGGCTGATCAGTATCTGAACGCCTGGGCCCAGGCCGGCGGCGGAACGCTGGATATCCAGGAACTGATCGCCCACGTGTTTTACAGCGCTGGTCCCGTCGGCATTTTTGTCAGCGTGCTTTTGGCCCTGTATGAACTGGTAATGCGGGCCGGTCTTGTCATTTATATCATGCGTGTGGTCCGGGGAGAGGACAGCCAGTATCGCACCCTGCTGGAAGGTTTCCAGCTGGCGCCCCAGATCATTGCCCAGCAGCTTCTCGTCGTCCTTTTCTCCTTTTTCTGGTTCTTTCCCGCCGCGCTTATCTGCTCCCTGGCCGGTGTGGTCGTGATACTGACCGGAAGCCAGCTTTTGCTGGCATTGTTCTATATCCTGTCCCTCCTCGCGCTGGTCGCGTTTTCTTTGTGGGTACAGTATCGCTATGCGCTCGCCCTCTATTTTCTGCTGGATAACCCCAATCAGAGCATTTTGCAGTCCATTCGCAACAGTGTGGTTACCATGAAGGGGTGGAAAATCGAGCTTTTTGTGCTTCAGCTTTCCATGCTGGGATGGACTCTGCTGAGCCTGGTCACCATGGGGATCGCCGACGTGTGGGTGATGCCCTACACCCAGGGCGTAACGGTCAATTTTTATGACTTTATCACCGGTCGGCGGGCTGCCTGGAGCAGCGACGCCGCACCGCTGGACGAGGGGACAGGGGTCCTCTGAGGGAGAGGCGGAAATCCGGCAGATAAAAAGGATGGAGGCAGAGCGGATGAAAGAACACGCGGCGGAACGTCGGCACAGATTGGCCCTACTGCGGCGGATGCTCAAACAGGGGCGGTACAGCATCGCCATTTTGGTTATTTTCACCATTTTAATTTTGGTCAGCCGCGCCGCCATTGAGGAGATCATCCTCAACAACGCCAAAAGCATGGGGCAGAGCCTGGCCCAGAGCTATTCCACGGAAGAGGAGCGAAACTTGATTGGCTATGAATTGCTGCTCAAGCTGGGGGCCAGCTATGTGGGGCAGGACGCCGTGCAGTATATGGATGAGGAGACGCTGGAGCTCTATCTCAAGCGCTACTTTCTAGACGCTACCGATATTTTAGGAGAAGGAGTCATCGACCCGTACGCGGTGGTCAACGGCAAGATCATCGCCGCCAACCCCTGGACAGGGGATGAGGAGTATGATGTCAGCGACACCGAGTGGTATACCAAGGCCATCGAGGCCGACGGGGAGGTCATTTTTACCAACGCCTATACCGACGCCATCTCCGGCCGGGCGGTCATCACCGCCGCCATCAAGGGAGAGGGCACGGACAACGTGGTGGCCTTTGACGTATCCCCGGAAAATTTCCGGGTGGAGACCAACCGGCAGGAGCTGCCGGAAAACAGCTCCTATTTCCTGTGCGACTCCAACGGGACCCTCCTTTACCAGGAGAGCGCCGTCGAGAGCAGCGAGGAGGAGATCCGGGACTATGTCCGGGGCCTCTTTGCCGATATACAAAGCGGAGAATTGGACAATACCGGCGCTCATATCGTGGATCTGGACGGAGAAAAACGGGGGATCTATCATAATATTGCGGAAAATGGCTGGATGTCCATCGTCACCATCCCCTATGAGTCCATCCTCTCCGATTTCGGACAGCTGCGCTTTTGGACCATCGGCATCTTGAGCATTTTTTGGGTGCTGGGGGGCGTTATGACGGTCCGCAGCTATCAGCTCAACCGGAACATGGAGCGGACCAACGAGACGGTCCGGGTGCTGGGCAACTCCTATTATGCCATTTACCGAGTGAATTACCGCCACGGCACCTACGACATGATCAAGGGCTCCGACTATGTGCGGGAGCACCTGGCCCTCCACGGCTCCTATGAGGATCTCCTCAATACCATGGGGGACGTGATCCATCAGAACATTTATCAGGATTTCCGGGAGGCCTTTTGCCTGGAGCACCTGCGGGAGCTGGTGCGGCAGCGGGTGCGGGACTTCGGCGGAGACTTTCTGCGGCAGTTTAACGGACAATACCGCTGGGTCAACGTCCGGGCCCTTTTTGATGAGTCCCTCAGCGTGGATGAGGTGGTCCTCTGTTTCCGGGAGGTGGACGAGGAGAAACAAAGCGAGCTGCGCCAGATGGAATTTTTGGAAAACACCCTCCAGACCATGAAGGAGAGCGAGGCCTCCAAGGACCGGTTCTTCTCCAATATGTCCCACGATATGCGCACCCCCCTCAACGCCATTCTGGGCCTATCCCGCCTGGCCAGGGAGCAGGTCAACGACCCGGTCCGTACCGCCGATTATCTGGAAAAAATCAACCACTCCAGCCAGCAGCTCCTGGAGCTTATCAATGATATTCTGGAGATGTCCAAAATCGAGCAGGGCAAGCTTTCCCTCAGCGAGAGCCAGTTTGACCTGCGGCGCTATGTGGAGGACTGCTGCTCCGCCTTCCAGTTCCAGGCCGAGCGGGAGAACAAGGGGTTTGAACTGGGCTTCCGGCTCCAGGACCAGCAGGTGGTGGGCGACGCCCAGCGCCTGGGACAGGTGATGAACAACCTCTTGTCCAACGCGGTGAAATTCACCGAGCCGGGCGGAGACATCCGGGTGGACGTGGTCCAGATGGAGCCGGGGCCCCATGCCAAGTATCAGTTTACCGTATCCGACAGCGGTGTGGGCATGTCAAAGGAATTTCTGGAAAAGCTCTTCATCCCTTACGAGCGGGACACCCAGTTCGGCGCCAAGAACGTTTCGGGCACTGGCCTGGGTATGCCCATTGCCAAGAGCATCGTGCAGCATATGGGCGGGCGGATCACCGTGGAGAGCAGCTTGGGCAAAGGCACCACCTTTACCGTGACGCTGCCCTTCCAGACGCCGCGGGACGAGGACGCACCGGAGCCGGATGAAAAGGCGGCTCAGCCGGCGGAGGAGTACCAGCTGGAGGAAAAGCTGGTGCTGGTGGCGGAGGACAACGAGCTCAACATGGAGATCACCACCGAGATTCTGAAATCCCAGGGCGCGCAGGTCCTCCAGGCGTGGAACGGCCGGGAGGCCCTGGAGGTGTTCCGCGCCTCGGAGCCCTTTGCCATCGACGCCATTTTGATGGACATGCAGATGCCGGAGATGAACGGCTGCGAGGCGGCCAAGGCCATCCGGGCCCTGGACCGGCCCGACGCCCAGCAGGTGCCCATCATCGCCGTCACCGCCAATGCCTTCGCCGAGGACATCGCCGCCACGGCGGCGGCGGGGATGAACGCCCACGTCTCCAAGCCCATCGACTTTGAGGTATTGAAAAAGACCCTGCGGGATCTGGCGGGGTCATAAACGAGGATAAAACATGAGAAAGCGGTCTCCTGCGGCGCAAGGCCATGGGAGACCGCTTGTTTGCTGCTGCTATGGGGCGGCGGGGACCTCCACGGACTGTCCGCCGTCGGGGGACAGGTAGTAGGCCGTATCGTCCACCGCCACCAGGACGCCGTCCAAAAAGTAGATCATGGTCAAAGATGCGCCGCTGGGCACGTCCAGAACAGGGGTGCGCATCCCGTCCCAGGCCAGATGTTCCACGGTGATGCGGTCATTGGACTGGCTGAGACTCCAAAAGGCGGACCGGTCGGGGGACAGGAGACAGTGGCTCCCGCTCTTCAGGGAGGCGATTTCCCGGCCGGAGGCGATCTCCACCAGACGCCAGTCCCCGCCCCGCAGAGAGTAGAGGAAGCAGGCCCGCCCGTCCGGGGAAAGGGAGAAGTAGGAATCCGTCCAGCTGGAGCCGTCCGGCACCTCCTCCGGCTGGGATATGCCCGCCAGCCTTTGGAAGAAAAGACTGTCGCCGGTGCTCCACAGCAGGGTGGAGCCGTCGGCTGACCGGGCCGGCGCGGCGGACAGCCGCTCGTCCAGCACGGTGACCTCACCCAAGCCGTCCAGCCGGATCAGGGTCATGGTGTTGTAGCGGGTGGTGACATAGAGGGGCTCCTCCACAAAGGTGCGGAGAGTTTGATAAAAAAAGGGGTCCATATCTATGGCGCTGCTGATGGTGTTGACGTCCCCCTCCTGCCCGGCGGGGGGGATCAGCTGGAACTCGTCCGCCGGGTCCTCCAGAGGCAGGAGGACCGCGCCGCCGCCGTTTTGGGTGAGGAACAGCTTGTCATCGGAGCAAAAGAGACATTCGGTGCCGTCGGCGTTGAAGAGATAGGTCCCGTCCAGCGAAGCGGCCAGCAGTACCGGCGCGCCGCCGTCGGTGACGTAGAACTGCCCCTTGCCGTCGCGGAAGTAGAGCAGCTCCCCGCCGCTGGAGAGGGCCAGCGGCGTGCCGGTCCCCACCTGTTGGGGGGATGCCCCGTCTTTCCAGAGAAAGAGGGCGTCGTCCTTCACGGCATAGGCCAGGGCGGAGCCGTCGGGGGAGAAGCAGGGGATCATCGTATACCCTTTTTTGACGGCTTCCAGGTCATAAGCCGGTTCCACCAGGGTGTCCGTCCCGGTGGACAGATCGTAATGGTGCAGCCCGTCCTCCGCCACCGACGACACGGCGGAGCCATCCGGGGAGAGGACAGGGAGGTAAAATGCCTCCGGCAGGGCCATTACGTCCCCGTCGGCGGTGTAGACCGTCCAGACGCCGGAGCCCATCTCATAGAGCAGAAGGGTGCGCCCGTCCTGGGAGAGGGCATAGACCGTGGAGGCATAGGCGGCTTCCGGGTCCTGGGCCGGTGAGACGCCGTCCAGCGCGGCCAGGGGCTGGCCGTCCAGATAGAGGGTCCCATTCCACAGGTTAAAATGGCGCTGGCGGTCCTGCCAGTTGCCGGACACCTGGCTTTGCACCAGGAGCACCACCGCGGCGATGGCCACAATCAGCATGGCCAGCGACACCCCCAGCACGGGGAAGGGGGTGGGACCGGCGGCCGGTACGGCGGGACCCCGCTCCCTGGGGGCGTCCTCCAACAGCGCGCCCGGCACTTGCAGGGGGGAGCCGCAGTGGAGGCAGTAGGGTTCGTCCCCGGTCACGGGGGTATTGCAGATCCGGCAGCGGGGCATCTCACATTCCCTCCTGTTCGGACCCGTCCCAGGCGGACAGCCTGGAGAGGTCGGTTAAGGTGTCGGTTTCATCCAGATACCAGTCCCTGCCGTCGGTGTCGGAGAAGAGAAGCCCGTCTCCCAAAATATACACCGGAATAGTGACCTCGATTTCCGGACAGCAGTCCACGGCGTTTCCCGACCAGTCGTAGCGCGTCAGCGTGTATCCCTCCCCCTCCCCGCCGCGCAGGGCGTACACCCCCCGGCCAGCCGGGTCCAGGGAAGGCGTCTGTGATGTCTCTGTAAGGGGAGTAATAGAATCCCCGTCGCAGAAAGAGAGCACCCCGCCTGTCCACAGGAAACGGGGGGTGTCCCGGTCATCAAAGAGCGCATAGAGCGTCTGTCCCGCCTCCATGTCAGGCACGGAGAGGACTTCAACCGGAGCGGCTTCCCCCGTCATGGCGCAGGAATAGAGGGTGGGACCGTCGGTGTAGAAAAGGGTCTCCCCGTCCGCCGAGAGATGGCAGAAGGCATTGCCGGGGCACTGGGCCAGCGGGACAACCCCGTCCTCTTCCAGACGCACAAAGGCGGTGGTATAGCCTTGTATATCGTAAGGTCCGTTCGACTTTAGGGTGAGACAGCTCACCGGCAGGCCCACAAGGGTGGATACGTCATAAATATAGAAATAGTTGACGAGCGCGCTGCAGCCGGTGGGGAGAATGGGCGTGGCGAAATCGCAGGGTTCCTGGGAGATCATCCGGAAAGGCTCGCCGTTCCGGGAGAAGAAAAGCCCCTCCTCGCTGCCGTAAAAGAGCTCGGTGCCCGTCCGGTTGGTACAAAAATTCCGGAACGAGTCGGTGAGGAAGGTGAGCACCCCGTCCCGCAGGCTGTACAGGCATTCGCCGTCGGCATCCATCAGGTAGCAGATCTCGCCGTTTTGGGAGACAAATATGGGCAGCATCCCTTTTTCCAGCAGTTCCGGCGTCCCGCCCCGGCAGGAGAGCCAGACCTGCTCCTCCCGGTCATTGTAAACCAGAAAATCGCCGTCCGGCGAAAGGGCCAGGTAAGACGTCTGGGCCAGCCCTTCCGCCACCAGGCGTTCCTCCCCGGTGGTCATATCCACCCAGTAAAGGTCGGCGGCGGTGGTGACATAGGCGGCGGTGCCGTCAAAGGACAGGGCAGACTGGTCCGCCGAAGCCGAATGGGTTACCGATATGGTTTTTCCCTCATAGCATAGCCCAATCCCATTGGACTCCGTCTGCCACAGCAGGCCCGTTCCGTTGAGGGAGTAGCGGACGACCGAAGGTCTGCTGTCCGTGAGGCGCACGGCCTGCCCGTCCTGGGACAGGCTGTAAAGCCTGTCGTCCACATAGGCAAAGATCCAGCGCGTTTCTCCGAACCGGGGCGGACGGGTGAGCGCATAAGAGAGCGTCCCAATGAGGGTCAGCGCCAGGCACACCGCCGCGCATACGGCAAAGATCCGGCGGAAATGGGGGCGTTTTTTGGGTGCGGGCAGGGCCTTTAAGGGCGGCGGCGGGTCGTCGATGAGCGCGCCGGGCAGATTGACCGGAGAACCGCAGTGGGGACAAAAGACCTCCTCCGGCGTGCAGGGGGTGTGGCAAAGGCGGCAGCGCATGAGATACACATCCTTTCCGAATCTCGTGAGTTCAGTATAGCAGAAATGAGACCTTCAGAAAAGAGATGCAAGTTGCCCTATTATAAAATATCGTTTTTCAAGCAATATACGGACGTATTATATAAAAAGTGAGCGGTGATTGTCGATCCTGACAACCACTGCTCACTTTTTCTATGTCCTAATCTGCAACGGGCCCATGCGTTTTACTAATGCTGCTATGCAATGCTACGGTACAGGAATGTAACGATCTGAGCACGGGTACAGCTTTCGTTCGGCAAAAACGCTGTGGAACTTGTACTGGTTGTAATTTTCTGCTCCATAGCCCATGCTACCGCCTGCTCATATTCGTCCATCTGCTGTAAATACTCTTCCAGACAAATGCCCTGCTCATAGATACTCTTAGCTGCTTCTTTGCCTACATAGCGGTAATGCCAGGGTTCATAGATGATTCCGGTCAGGTTTGTTTTATCATCAGGATAGCGGAGGATAAAACCATATTCCCAACTGTGTTTCATCAGCCATTGCTGTGTCGGCATGGATGCCTGGCTTCTGTCCAGATTCCAATTGTGGTTATCTACAATATCTACCGCAAGACCTGTCTGATGCTCGCTCGTGCCAGGAACAGCGGTAGACTGGGCAGTCAACGCCTCGGCTTCGTCACGTGACATACCTTGATTCACATACTCTGCAACCCTGTCATAAAACAGAGTACTTTGTTTCTCCTCCGTACGGTAGGAGGAGCAGATTACAGGTGACATCCCCGCCGAGCGGCAGTCATTCAACATTTGAGACAATGCGTCTGCACAGCGGCTATCTACAGAATGCCCGCCACCAACGCTACTGAGGGACACGGTAAAATTATTCGGAATCTTGTTCCACGGATTTACCAAAAGCAGATTCCACGGCTGTTCCACATCTGTAATCGTTTGGCTGGCTTGTGGCTTTCCTGCCATTTTCCACAGATAGGTGACCATACTGCTTCGGGAACAAGGAAGATTTCCATTAAATTTAGAACCTGAAACCATTCCCTTTTCATATGCCCAAACAGCAGCTTTTGCATAATAAAGGTCTGGAGAAAGATTTGAGAAGGGATTTTGTACTGTGGGCTCTGGCGCTCCACTGGCCCGCCAGAGGAATGTGACCGCTTGACCAAGGGTACAAACGGTATCTGGACTAAACGTATCCGGTGTGGTTCCGGTTGTAATTCCTCTCTCCACAGCCCAGTTTACCGCATCGGCATAATAAGCCCCGGCAGCAACGTCGGAAAAAGCAAAGGTGGGATTTTCTGATGTATCGGGTAACAGAGATTCCGTCTGTGTGGGGCCAATCTCTGGCAGTGGCACATCGAGCATGATGTAAATCTCTTCGCCTCCTCCCCTATGACGGAAGAGTATGTTTCCCCCATCAAAATATTTCCCCAGTGCTTCATCAGCATAAAAATGGACTAGTTCTTCCTCTGCCGCGCGATAGCAATCACCGCTCCAATGGTAAGGAACGAGAGAAATAAATTCATCTGTACTACAATCCGGCGCCACACGTAAAACCTGTACCGTTTCTTCGCTGGAAGGGTCCAAAGGCAGTGTACATTCTTCTGTTTTAGCCAAGCGGAATGTAACTCTACTTCCGTCCGGGAGCGTAACCTGGCAAGGGCCATAGGAATCCACTGCCTCAGTTGTTCCAATAACCAGCATCACAGCCATCAAAACAGCAAGAATAGAGACAACATATCGCTTCATTTGACAGGCTTCCTTTCCTATTGAGAGATTATACCGTGTTACGCTCCTTTCGTTTTGGGCGTACATCCCCCACGGCATAATGACATCATCAAGGACAGCCCTTATATTTCCGACAGAGGCGGGGGAATTTCCCCCCGCCTTGGGCGTCTGCCGGAAACATAAAAAGCGGTGCCGAGTTACCAAAAAAACTCAACACCGCCTTGACAAAATCAATGCGAACGCACAGCCTATTTTCCAAATCTCCCCCTTGCAATATGGGTACAAAATGGGTATAATAAGCCTGTGGTGCAATCTATGATTGCTGTGCTGAGTGCTCACGCCACTCGTACAGGGCCGTGGGGCGTTGCTAGCACCCCGCGGCCTGCCGCAATTTATGTTTCCAATCCAATTTTAACCCACATCTTTTGAAAATGCAATAGTCTTTAGACAAAATTCGATGAAAAAGCGCTCCGCCTATTTTTTATAGGAAGGAGCTTTTTATTTTCCATTCTTCATGGTTAAACGCTTTTGCAAAAGGCAGCCGGGCTTTTTCTTGCAATCCATCGTGGGGCGCGGTATGATGAGGGGGAAAAACACCACTGGGAGGGGTATTATGAGAGAGATTTCGGTGGAAACCGTCAAGCGGACGGTGGCCCGGCTGTGCGTGGAGGCCAACTGTCACTTGCCCGAGGATGTGCGGGCCCGGCTGCGGGATTTTCGGGAACAGGAGACCTGGCCGGTGGCCCGGAATGTGCTGGACCAGATTCTGGAAAATGAACGCATCGCCGACAGCCAGGAGGCGCCCATCTGCCAGGACACCGGCATGGCCTGCGTCTTTGTGGAGGTGGGCCAGGAAGTCCACTTTGCCGGCGGCTCCCTGGCCGACGCCATTAACGAGGGGGTCCGCTGGGGCTACGGCGAGGGATATTTGCGCAAGTCGGTGGTGGGCGACCCGCTGGAGCGGAAGAACACCGGCGACAACACCCCGGCCATGATCTACTACGACCTGGCGCCCGGCGACGTGTGCCGCATCACCGTGGCCCCCAAGGGCTTCGGCAGCGAGAATATGAGCCAGATCAAAATGCTCCGCCCCTCCGACGGGGTGGAGGGAGTGAAAGATTTCGTGCTCCAGGTGGTGGAGGACGCCGGCCCCAACCCCTGCCCGCCCATCGTGGTGGGGGTGGGCATCGGCGGTACCTTCGACAAGGCCGCCCTGCTGGCCAAACAGGCCCTGCTCCGTCCCCTGGACCAGCCCAACGACCAGCCCTTCTATGCCGCGCTGGAACAGGAGCTGCTGGAAAAGATCAACCAAAAGGGCATCGGCCCCCAGGGCTTCGGCGGCAGAACCACCGCCCTGGCGGTGAACATCTGCACCATGCCCACCCACATTGCCGGCCTGCCCTGCGCGGTCAACATCAACTGCCACGTCACCCGCCATAAGAGCGCGGAGCTGTAAAAGGGGGATTTACTGCTATGGAATACCGTCTCACCACGCCCCTGACCCGGGAAGCGCTGGCCCCTCTGAAAAAGGGCGACCTGGTCTATCTCAGCGGCGTCATCTACACCGCCCGGGACGCCGCCCACAAGCGCCTGGTGGCCCTGGCCAAGGAGGGGAAGGAACTGCCCTTCCCCATCGAAAACGCCACCATCTACTATGTGGGCCCCACCCCCGCCAAGCCCGGCCAGGTCATCGGCTCCGCCGGACCCACCACCAGCTACCGGATGGACGCCTACTCCCCCACCCTCATCGCCCTGGGGGAGACCGGCATGATCGGCAAGGGCCGCCGCTCCCAGGAGGTCATCGACGCCATGAAGGCCCACGGCGCGGTGTATTTCGGGGCCATCGGCGGCGCGGGGGCCCTGCTGGCCAAGTGCATCAAAAAAGCCGAGATCGTGGCCTATGAGGACCTGGGGGCCGAGGCCGTCCGCCGCCTGGAGGTGGAGGACATGCCCCTGGTGGTGGTCATCGACAGTTTGGGCGGGAACCTCTATGAGACCGGCCGGGCCGATTATCTGGAGGAAACAGTATGAACTTTCCTGAATATCAGCGCCATTATGACAAGTGGGACCCGGAGGCCTGGCTGGCGGAATTCCGGACCACCATCGACCGCTTTTCCAGCCGCCGGCAGGTCTACGCCTCCACCTTGCAGGCGGTGAAAGAAAGGGGATACACCCTCCCTGATGGGCGGCGCGTCACCCTCGTGCTGGACCCCGACATGGACCGGAAGAGCCGGATGTATACCCGGATCCTCCGTCCCGCGCCCCCGGAAGAGCGGAAGGACACTGTGGTGGAGGTGGTGGGCCGGGACTGCCTGGCGGTGGCTAAGGAGCTGTGCGCGGCCTATCCGGGCCGGGTGGCGGTGCTCAACATGGCCAGCCGGCAGACCCCGGGCGGCGGCGTATACGGCGGCTCCGGGGCCCAGGAGGAGTACTGCTTCCGCTGCTCCGACTACTTCCGCTCCCTCTATCAGTACTGCCCCTTTGGCGCGATGTACGGCGTATCTCCCGCGGAGGACCGGTACCCCATGGACCGGGATTTCGGCGGCTGCTATTCCCCCAACGTCACCGTGTTCCGGGGGACCGAAGAGGAGGGCTATCCCTTCCTGGAAACCCCCTGGCAGGTACATTTTATCGCCGTGGCGGCCCTCAACAGCCCGGAGACGGTGACCACGCCGGAGGGGGACCGCCATCTCATCCGCTCCCTGGTGGAGCCGGCCAAGCGGAAAATGCGCACCATTTTCAACATCGCCATCGACAACGGGATGGAGGCCCTGGTGCTGGGGGCCATGGGCTGCGGGGCCTTCCGCAACCCGCCGGAGCACATCGCCGCCCTTTTCCGGGAGGTGCTGGACGAGCCGCCCTACAAAGGACGCTTTGCAAAAATCGTCTTTGCCATCAAGGGAGATCACAATTCCATGGCAAGCCGGCGGTATGGCGGCCTGGCGGATACCTTCTCCGCCATTTTGACCCCGGAAAAATAAAAAAAGGATACGCCGCAGGGCCGATTGGATTCGGTCCTGCGGCGTATCGTTCAGCGGTAAGGGATGACGGAGAGACGGTCAGCGCAGCTGGAAGGAGGCGCACTCGGTGGAGGCGCAGCTCTTGGCGTTGGCCTCGCAGCAGCCCACCTTGATCTCGTGAAGGGTGCAGTAATTCTGGGCGCAGTGGTGGGCGCAGCTGGCGACGGAGCACTGGATGCTGTGATTGGCGTTGCTGTTCATGGAAGATACCTCCTAAACCTTGCTGTCTGGTGGACCAGACGAACCTAGTATGGCCGGGGGCGGGAGGTTTTATGCGCCCGCCGTTACTCTTCCTTTTTTTCTTCCCTGGAGAAGGGAAGCACCCGGGGAATGAACCGCCGGGCAAAGCTGCCTTTTCCGCGGGATTTCACATAAAAGTAGCCCACCACCGAGAACACCACCGCCCCGATGAAGTTGACGAACAGGTCCATCATGGTGTCCAGCAGGCCGATGTCCAGATAACCGCCCAGCCCCAGGGGGTACTGACTGCCGTCGGCGGTGACCAAAATCACGTCGGTGATGCCGTCGATGCTCTGGGGGAGGGAGGCGTGGGAGGAGGGGAGCATCACCGAGGAGATGCTGTTGACCACGGTGTCCTTCTGCATATCCAGATGAAAAACCTGATCCATGGTACACTCGAAAAACTCCCACAGCACGCCGATGGTCATGGAGAAGCAAAAGGCTACAATGGCCAGGTAGAGCGGCGAGAGGGAGAAGGAAAAGCGGTCGTTCCGGTTGAGGATATCCACCAGTGAAAAGCCGATGGCGGCGCAGAGGAAGCCGTTCATGGTGTGGAGCATGGTATCCCAGTAGGGAAAGGCGATATAATAGGACTGGATCTCCCCCAAAATCTCGGCGGCGAAGATAAAGAGCAGAATGATGATCTCCAATGTGCCGGGCAGCTCGATTTTGATTTTCTTCTCAATAAAGCTGGGGATGAGAAAAAGAAGCAGGGTGAGGATGCACAGGAAGAAATTTTCAAAGTTCCGGTTGAAGAGCTGGGCGATCATCACCAGGATCACAAAAAACCGCAGGACGAAATAGACCGCCGCCACCGCCCGGTTGCTGTACACATCCCGGCGAAAATCCGCGATGCGGGAGCTTTTTTTCTCACGTTTTTTGTCAGCCACGGCGCGCCTCCTCAACTGTGGGCAGCTGTACCATAAGGGCCTGGTACTGCGCCGCGTCGGCGTCCAGGGCGGCGTCCTCCTCCGGGCGGAGGGAGCGGATCACCCGGCCCGGCGTCCCCACCACCAGACTGCCCGGCGGAATGACGGCGTTCTGGGTCACCAGGGCTCCGGCGGCCACGATGCTCCCCGCACCGATGACGCAGCCGTTGAGCAGAACGGCCCCCATGCCGATGAGGCAGCGGTCCTCGATGACGCAGCCGTGGAGCACGGCGTTGTGGCCCACCGTCACCCGTTTTCCCACCACCAGGGGCTGGTCCTCCTCACAGTGGCAGGTGACGTTGTCCTGGATGCTGGTCTCCGAGCCGATGCGGATGGCGCCGGCGTCTCCCCGCAAAACGGCGGAATACCAGATATTGGCCTTGGCGTCCACCGTCACATCTCCCACCAGCACGGCGTTTTCCGCCACCCGGGCCAGGGGGTGGACCGAGGGACTGCGGCCCGCAAAGCTTTTTTGCATAACTACCTCCTTAAATTTCTTGTCGAATGGCATAGTACCATTATACCGGCCGGAAAGAGGGCGGTCAAATTCTTTTTCCGCCGGCATAGAATGGAACGGAAGGAGGGATATGCCCATGGATTTGAAACGCAACCGGATCACCGTGGGGGAGCTGCTGGACCACCCGGGGGCACGGGCGGTCTTTGAGGCCAAGCTTCCGGCGGCGCTCCGCCATCCCCTGCTGGGGGCCGCCCGGACGGTGACGCTGGAGCAGCTGCTGGCCCTGGCGGGGAGCTACTTGCCCCGCAAAAAGATCGACGAGATCATGGAGGGGCTGCGCCGGGCGTAGGAGGGAAGCAGCCGATACCAGCGCAGCACGTCGGTGGAGCGGGTCCGGCGGAGGAGCCGCAGGGTAATGAGGCCGTCGCACAGCAAAAAAAGCGCCGCCGGCCACAGCCAGAAGCCGGGCGCCGGGAGAGCGGAGAGCCAGGGCTGGACCACGCCGGTCAGGGCCAGGCCCAAAAGCCCCCAGCACAGGGAAAAGGCCGGACAGACCCGGCCCTGCAAATGCCAGCGGGCGTCCCGATAGTCCCAGAACTGGACATGGGCCACCCGCTCGTAGAAGAGGGCGAAGAGATACTCCACCGCCGTGGCGCAGGCCGCCGCGCACACCAGCAAAAGCAGGGGCCTACTCCGCACAAACGGAGGCAGCGCCAGAATCGTCAGCGCGCCGGCGCCGTAGACCGGACAGAGCGGGGCCAGAAGAAAGCACTTCCGGTCCCGCTTTTCCGCGCCCGTCACCCGGGCGAAGAGGACTTCCAGACAAAAGCCCAAAAAACTGTATACAAGAAAATACCAAAACCACCGCGCCATACGGCACCTCCCTGTTCCTTGTTTTTGTTAGCATGGCCCAAGAAACCGGCCGTCATACCGGCGAGATTTTGCCAGCGCCGCCGGCGAAAAAAGCAGAATGGCCCTTGTTCCCGCCGATGGAATGTGGTAAGATAATACGAAAACCATTGATACAAATGAAAATCGAATCACGAGGAGAAGATAGTCATGCGGCATCTGATCGATTTTGGAGATCTGTCACGGGCGGAGTGGGAGCAGCTGTACCAGAGAACCAGCGAGATCATAGACCACCCCGCCGATTTTATGGAAATCTGCAAAGGAAGAGTGGCGGCCAGCCTTTTTTTTGAGCCCTCTACCCGGACCAATTTTTCCTTTCAGACCGCTATGCTGCGGGTAGGCGGTACGGTGTTCGGCTTTGCAGACCCCAATTCCTCCTCCGTGGCCAAGGGCGAGTGCCTGAAGGACACCATCAAGATGGTCTCCGGCTACGCCGACGTGGTGGTCATGCGCAACCCCAGAGAGGGCGCCGCCAAGGCCGCCTCCCTCTACTCCGACGTGCCGGTCATCAACGCCGGCGACGGCGGCCATATGCACCCCACCCAAACCACCACCGACCTGACCACCATCACCCGGATGCTGGGCGGTGTGGACGGCATCTCCATCGGCCTGTGCGGCGACCTGAAAAACGGCCGCACCGTTCACTCCCTCATCAAGGCCCTGGCCAAGTTCGACAACGTGAAGTTTTACCTCATCTCTCCCCGTGAGCTGGCGGTCCCCGAGTATATCCGCGCCTTTATGAAGGAAAAGGGCCTTTGGAGCGTGGAGGTCACCGGCCTGGAGAACGTCATTCCCCAGCTGGACGTGCTCTATATGACCCGCATCCAGCGGGAGCGCTTCGTGGACCCCCTGGAGTATGAGCGCAACAAGGGCATTTACGTCCTCACCCGCCGCAAGCTGGAGCGGGCCCGGAAAAATATGCTGGTCATGCACCCCCTGCCCCGGGTGGACGAGATCGCCCTGGATGTGGACGACGATCCCCGGGCGGCCTACTTCCAGCAGGCCCGGTACGGCATGTTCTCCCGTATGGCCATCCTCTCCGACCTGGCCAACCAGCCTCGGATGCGCCCCGAGCCGGTGGAGATCGGCACCACGCCGCTGTGCTCCAACCCCCGGTGCATCACCCAGACCGACCACTATCTCCCTCCCCTGGTAAAGGACAACTCCGGCGTGCCCTGCTGCGCCTACTGCGACGCGGCGCTGCGCTGAGGACGACGATTTACCGGAAAACAAACAGCGAGGCCAGCGGCCCCCTGAGGGGTCTGGCCTCGCTGCTTTTTTGTGCCCTTTCCTCAGGGCAGCTGGGGCAGGTAGTCCAGCGGGTCCACCGGCACGCCGTCCACCGCCATGGCAAAGTGGAGATGGGTGCCCAAGGCGCTCTCGCCCACGGCGGTGTCCCCCACCGAGGCGATGACCGCGCCGGCCTTCACGCTGTCCCCCGGCGCGACGGACACGCTGTCCGCCAGACCGGCGTAAAGGCTGGTCAGTCCGGCCCCGTGGTCGATGGTCACCGTCACGCCCAGCAGGTCGTCGGTGGTTACGGCGGTCACGGTGCCGTCGGCGGCGGCCAGTACGCCGGTCCCCGCCGTAGCCGACAGATCCAGCCCGTCATGGGTGCGCCAGTCGGCCATGGTTTCGCTGTACACCAGCGCGCCGCCGCTGTAACCGGTGAGCACGCTCCCCTTCACCGGCCAGGTGAAGAAATCCGCGGCCTGCTCGGTGGTGGGCGCGGGGGTGGGC
>NZ_JACLZC010000070.1 GCF_016901735.1 Pseudoflavonifractor phocaeensis
TCGCCCACCTGGACGCCACCACCGTCCTCTCCCGCAAGATCGTGGAGATGGGCATTTATCCCGCCGTGGACCCCCTGGAGTCCACCTCCCGCATCCTGGAGCCCGATGTGGTGGGTCAGCGGCATTACACCGTGGCCCGGGGCGTCCAGGAGCTGCTCCAGCGCTACCGGGAATTGCAGGACATCATCGCCATCCTGGGCATGGAGGAGCTGGGCGAGAGCGACAAGCGCATCGTGGAGCGGGCCCGCCGGGTCCAGCAGTTCTTCTCCCAGCCTCTCTCGGTGGCCGAGACTTTCACCGGCCTGGAGGGCCGCTACGTCAGGCTGGAGGACACCCTCCGCTCCTTCGAGGCCATTCTGGGCGGCGAGCTGGACCAGTACCCCGAAGCCGCCTTCAGCATGGTGGGCAGCGTGGACGAGGTGGCCCAGAAGGCCAAACAGCTGGGGGCGGTGTAAGATGGCTTCCACCTTCTATCTGGAGATCATCACCCCCGAGCGGCAGTTCTACATCGGCCCGGCGGAGTCCCTCATCCTGCCGGCGCTGGACGGCCAGCTGGGCGTGGAGGCCGGGCACGAGCCCACCGTTACCGCCATGGAGCCGGGAGAGCTGCGCTACAAGGTAGACGGGGAATGGCAGGTGGCCGTGGTGGGTCAGGGCTTTGCCGAGATCAAGCCCGACTATGTGATCCTCCTGGCCGCCACCGCCGAGCACCTGGACGAGATCGACCGCAAGCGGGCCGAAGCCGCCCGGCAGCGGGCCGAGGAACGGCTGCGGCAAAAGCAGAGCATCCGGGAATACTACCACTCCAAGGCCGCGCTGGCCCGGGCCATGGCCCGGCTCAAAAGCAGCCGCTGACCCGTCGCCCCCGCGGCGGCGGTGCATCACTGATGCAAAAAAGCATCGCCCGCAACCCTTGACGGGAGAAGCGCTTGACCGGCGCTTCTCCCTTTTTTTATGCAAAAACGCATCGGCTGTTTTCTTCCCCCTCCGCCCGGGGACCGCCGCCCTAGGGCCCGGCCGGACAGGGATTTGGCACGGGATTTGCATCCTTATTCAGCGAAGGAACCACTCCACCCTGTCAACCGGAAAGGAGGCACGCAATGGATCGCTGGAACACGATGTATCAGGAAAAACTGCGCACCCCCCAGGAGATCGCGCTGGAATTCAAATCCGGTGATATCTGTCTGAGCAACGGCCAGATCACCGAGCCGGTGGGTATGCTGGACGCCCTGGCCCAGCGGGCCCAGGCGGAGGATCTGCGGGATCTGCGGCACTACCTGCTGCTCCCCATGCGGGAACAGCGCTACATGGCGGCGGAAATGGCCCCCCACATCCGCCATATCTCCCACTTTGTCAGCGGCTTTGACCGGGAGGCCATCTGGGAAGGCCGGGCCGATTACCTGCCCTCCCATTACAGTCAGGTACCCGTCCTCTGGCGGGAGGTGCTGGAGGGGCCGGACGTCTTTTACTGCACCGTGGCCCCCATGGACAAGCACGGCTATTTCAGCTGCGGCACCGCCGCCGACCTGAGCGAGATCCGCAAAAAGGCCAAAAAGCTGCTGCTGGAGGTCAATCCCACCATGCCCCGCACCCTGGGCAGCCAGATCCACATCACCGAAGTCACCGCACTGATGGAAAACGACACCCCCATCACCACCGTCCCCGCCGCGCCCATCTCCCAGAACGACACCCTCATCGGCGGCATGATCGCCCAGGAAATCCCCGACGGCGCCACCCTCCAGCTGGGCATCGGCGGCATCCCCAACGCCGTGGCCCAGGCCCTGACCGGCAAAAAAGACCTGGGCGTCCACAGCGAGATGTTCTGTGACTCCATCGCCCAGCTCACCCTGGCCGGCGTCATCACCAACGACCGGAAAAACATCCACCGGGGCAAGACGGTGGTCACCTTTACCTTCGGCACCAGAGAGACCTATGACTTCCTGGACGACAACCCGGCGGTGGAATTCCTGCCGGTGGACTACGTCAACGACCCCCGCGTCATCGCCCAGAACGACAACGTCATCTCCATCAACTCCTGCATGGAGGTGGACCTCTTCGGCCAGGTCTGCTCCGAAACCATCGGCCCCAAAAACTTCAGCGGCGCCGGCGGACAGGTGGACTTCATCCGGGGCGCTTCCGCCTCCAAGGGGGGCAAGTCCTTCCTGGCCTTCCAGTCCTCCGCCAAAAAGGGGACCATCTCCAAGATCAAGCCCATGCTCACCCCCGGCTCCTGCGTCACCACCACCCGCAGCGACGTGGATTATCTGGTCACCGAGTACGGCATGGTCCGCCTCAAGGGGCTGACCTGCTCCCAGCGGGCCAAGGCCCTCATCTCCATCGCCCACCCCAACTTCCGGGAGGAACTGACCCGGGAAGCCAAAAATATGCACCTCATCGTGTAACCTTCCTACCACAGGCGCGGCCCCAACGGAAGAAAGGAGCGAGACGATATGCGTCAAACTGCCCCCAACCGCTGGAGTATCGTAGCCGGCGGCATGATCTGTCAATTCTGCGCCGGGATGCTGTACAGCTGGAGCCTCTATGTCAAGCCCCTGGTGGAGACCTATGACTGGCCCCAGAACAGCGTCACCCTCACCTTTTCCCTGGCCACCTTCATCATCCCCATCGTCATGATCTTCGCCGGGCGTCTGCTGCCCCGGCTGGGTCCCACCAGGACCGCCCTCACCGGCGCCCTCTCCCTCACCGCCGGGCTGGCGCTCAGCGGCTTTGCCCGCAGCCTGCCCCTCCTCTATCTGGGCTACGGCGTCCTGGGCGGCATCGGCGTGGGCTTCATCTACGGCGTGCCCATCGCCACCTGCGTCAAATGGTTCCCCGACAAAAAGGGCCTCATCTCCGGCTTGTCCGTGGCGGGCTTCGGCCTGGGCTCCATCGTCTTTGCCCCCATCTGCACCGCCCTCCTGGCCGCCATCGGTCCCAGCGCCACCTTCCTGGTCCAGGGCGGCATTACCCTGGCGGGCATGTTGATCGGCGCGCCCATGATGAAGGCCGCGCCCGACGGCTACCGTCCCCCCAACTGGTCCCCGCCGGAACCCGCCGCCGGGACAAAGCCCCGGGATTTTACCTCCCTTCAGATGGTGCGCTGCCGGCAGTATTGGTTTTTGCTCATCATGTACCTCTTTGCCAACGTGGCCGGCCTCTTTATCATCGGCCACGCCTCCCCCGTCAGTCAGGAGGTGGCGGGACTCACTGCCGCCCAGGCCGGCGTCATCGTCAGCGTCCTCTCCATCGCCAACACCTGCGGCCGCTTTTTGGGCGGCGCCGCCTCCGACCGGCTGGGCGCGGCCCGGGTGGTCACCATCCTCTACATCGCCGACGCCGTCCTCCTCCTTGCCCTGCCCATGATGGGGCAGTTCGCCCTCATCGCCCTGGGGATCGGCGGATTGGCGGTGTGCTTCGGCGGCATGATGGGCGCTTATCCCTCCATCGTGCTGGACTACTTCGGTCCCACCCATTACAGCACCAACTATGCCCTTGTATTCCTCGCCTTCGGCTTCGGCGGTCTCATCGCCAACCAGACCGCGGCGGTCTCCCTGTCCTTCCGCGGAAGCTATACCCTGGCCTTCCTGGTCATCGGCGGGATGTGTGTTGTGGGCGTGGTCATGTCCCTTCTCTCCCGCCCGCCGGAAGCCCCCAAAACTGCCCTCTAACCGTTTCCCTCCCCCTCAAAAACGCGCAAGACGGACGGCCATTGGCCGTCCGTCTTGCTTTCTCCCTCAGTCAGAGAGAGAGGAAAAGGTGTCGCTGTCCACCAGGATATTGTCGGTGCCGTGGGCGTCGAACTCGGCGATATAGGCGTCGATGCGGCGGTTGAGCTCTTCGTAATTGCTCTCGTTGATGGGGACGTCGTCCATATCCCGCCGGGCCAGATCCTCGGCCAGGATGTCGAAAAACACGTTGTTCTCATATTCCATAATGGCCTCGTGAATCCCGCCCTCCACGAAGGCCCGGGAGGGAATCACTTCCCCGTTCCAGTCCTCCGCCAGGGTGGGCATCCCCTCCTCCCGCGCCTTGGCGAAGAGCAGGCTCTCCACCTCGTCGTAATCCTTGAACCGGTCGTCGCCCCGGGTGGCGTTCAAGATCCAATTGCCGATATAAGCCATGTCCAGCAGACGCCGGAATTGCTTGTTTGTCAGCTCCAGCTTCATTTCGCATAACCTCCTTGCTGTCATGACACCAGGATTGCTCCTTATTTTATATTATAATGCTTTCCCCCTACTTGTCAAACCGCTTCCCCTCTCCCGGCGTCTTTTTTCCTCCGGCGGCTTTTTTGTGGAAAATCATCCTTGTTTTCCGAGGCAAATGGGCATATTATATTCTTTGCTCTATCAATCCGCATCGAGAGAATGGAGGCGTTCTTTTGGACCAGAGACCCATCGGCGTATTCGACTCGGGCGTGGGCGGCCTGACCACCGTGCGGGAGCTCAAGCGCCTGCTCCCCGGCGAGGATATCATCTACTTCGGCGACACCGGCCGGGTGCCCTACGGCAGCCGCTCCCGGGAGACCATCATCAAATATGCCCGGCAGGATGTGGCCTTCCTGCGCACCTTTGACCTCAAGGCCATCGTCATCGCCTGCGGCACCGTGTCCACCACCGCCCTGGACCTGCTGCGGGAGGAAAACCCCATCCCCGTCCTGGGTGTGGTGGAGCCCGCCGCCCGCGCCGCCGCCAAAGCCACCCGCAGCGGCGTCATCGGCCTTATCGGCACCCAGGCCACCATCCGCTCCGGCGCTTATGAGCGGGTCATCTCCGCCGCCAACCCCACCGCCAAGGTCATGGCCAAGGCCTGCCCCCTCTTTGTGCCTCTGGTGGAAAACGGCCGGGTGGAGCCGGGAGACATCGTCATTGAGACGGTGGTAAAGGAGTATCTCTCCCCCCTCAAGGACGCCGGCGTGGATACCCTGGTGCTGGGCTGCACCCACTATCCCCTGCTGGAGCGGGTCATCGGCGCGTTTATGGGGCCTGACGTCACCCTCATCAACGCCGGGGCCGAGGGCGCACGGGCCACCTGCCAGACCCTGCGCCAGTCCGACGCCCTGGCCAACCGCGCCGCCGGGGTGAGCCGCTACTTCGTCAGCGACAGCACCGCCGACTTCTCCCGTCTGGCCGCCATCTTCCTCCGGGAGGACGTGACCGGACAGGTCCAGCAGGTGGAGATCGGCGCCGAGATCCTCAACCACCGGCTGGGCATCCGCAACGACACGCCCTAGAAAATAGGGGTTTACAGCATCCTGCTTCCCATATATAATAGGCGTACTTGCAAAACTGCCGAAAGAGGACCCAGAGCCATGAGCGAAAACAACGTCATCATCTCCATCAAAAGCGTACAGACCTTTGAGGATCAGGAGCCTGAGACGGTGGAGCTCACCACCGCCGGACACCTGGAGCCCGACGGCGACCAGAGCTATAACCTGAGCTACCAGGAGAGCGAGGTCACCGGTATGGAGGGTACCCTTACCACCTTCCAGATCGAAAAGGGCCGCATCACCCTGCTGCGCCTGGGACAGTTCAACTCCCAGATGGTCTTTGAGGAGGGGCGGCGGCATCTGTCCATGTATGAAAGCCCTTACGGCACCCTGTCCGTGGGGGTCAACACCCGAAAAATGCGCTCCGACATGACCAGCCGGGGCGGCACCATCTCCCTGGCTTACGACATCGAGCTCAACCACAGCGTGGCCGGGATGACCACTTTTGAGATCCAAGTCCGGGAGGCTGGCTCCCTGCCCGCCGCCGGACCAAACTGAACGTGAAATGAGAGAGTGATTTTACCATGTCCAATCTGATCCAAGCCGCACGGGAGCAGGTCTCCGCCCTGACCCAAAGCGCCTATGAGCGCGCCGCCGCCGCCGGTATCCTGCCCGCCGGCGTGGAGGTCCACGGCAACGTGGACATCCCCAAGGACCCGAAAAACGGCGACTACGCCTCCTCCTTCGCCATGGCCGGCGCCAAGGCCCTCCACATGGCCCCCCGCGCCATCGCCCAGGCCATTCTGGACCATCTGGAGCTGGACGGCTCCTTCTTTGACCGGGCCGAGATCGCCGGCCCCGGCTTTCTGAACTTCTTCCTGGGCAGCCGCTGGTACGGCCAGGTCCTGGCCGATATCCAGGCCGAGGGCAAGACCTACGGCGCCTGCGACGAGGGCAAGGGCGAAAAGGTGATGGTGGAGTTCGTCTCCGCCAACCCCACCGGCCCCATGCACATGGGCAACGCCCGGGGCGGCGTGCTGGGCGACTCCCTGGCCAACGTCCTCTCCCGCGCCGGCTACGACGTGTGGAAGGAATTCTATGTCAACGACGCCGGCAACCAGGTCCACAAGTTCGCCGAGTCCATCCACGCCCGCTATATGCAGCTCATTCTGGGCGAGGACGGTTTTGCGTTCCCCGAAAACGGCTACCACGGCGACGACATCAAGGAACTGGCCCAGGGCTTCTACGACCTCCACGGCGAGGCCTACAAGGACGCCGGCGAGGACGTCTGGCAGGACGCCATGGCCCAGTACGGCCTGAAAATCAACATTCCCAAGATGCAGGCCGACCTCCGCCGCTATCAGATCGAGTATGACCAGTGGTTCTTCGAGTCTGAGCTCCACAACAGCGGCTATGTGGAGGAGACCGTCTCCATGCTGGCCGACCAGGGCTGGACCTATGAGAAAGAGGGCGCCCTGTGGCTGGACACCACCGCCCTGCTCAAGAAAAAGTATATGGCCGAGGGCAAGACCCAGGAGCAGGTGGACAAGCTGGATCTGAAGGACGACGTGCTCCGCCGGGCCAACGGGTTTTACACCTACTTCGCCGCCGACATCGCCTACCACCGCAACAAGCTGGAAAAGCGGGGCTTCTCCAAGGCGGTCAATATCTGGGGCGCCGACCACCACGGACATGTGGCCCGCCTCCAGGCCGCCCTGGACGGCCTGGGTCTGGACGGCTCCCACCGCCTCATCGTGGTGCTCATGCAGCTGGTGAATCTCCTCCAGGACGGCAAGCCCGTCCGGATGTCCAAGCGCTCCGGCAAGGCCATCGCCCTCCACGATCTGCTGGACGAGGTGAGCATCGATGCCGCCCGCTACTTCTTCAACTCCCGCGCCGCCACCAGCCCGGTGGACTTCGACCTGGACCTGGCCGTCCGGGAGGACAGCGAGAACCCGGTGTACTACGTCCAGTACGCCCACGCCCGCATCTGCTCCCTGGTCCGCCGCCTGGCCGAGGAGGACGGCGTGGCGGTGCCCGACGTGTCCGCCGTGGACTGCGCCCGTCTCGTCTCCGACGAGGAGAAGGCCCTTATCAAGAATCTGGCCCAGCTCCCCGAGGAGATCCGCATCGCTGCCCGGGATTACGACCCCTCCCGCATCAACCGCTATGTACTGGCCCTGGCCGGCGACTTCCACCGGTTCTACAACGCCTGCTACATCCGCGGCGAGGAAATGCCCGTCCTCCAGGCCCGGCTCAAGCTGGCCGACTCCGTCCGCGCCGTCATCGCCAACTGCCTGGACCTCATCGGCGTCTCCGCCCCCGAAAAAATGTAACCTACTTCCTTTCGCCCTACTTTCTTTCGAGAAAGAAAGTAGGCAAAGAAAGCTTCCATAAAGCGCTCGTCCGGTAGTTTACGCAAACCCGGACGGCAAAGAACGCTTTTCTCTGGCCCCGGACCGCACGGTCCGGGGTCTCTTTTTTCGATGCCGCGGCAATGGTCGGCGGGCGACCACAAGGGTCGCCCCTACGGGTTGGAATGTCGGGGCGATGTGGGCATCGCCCCCTACGCACCGTGAAAACAGCCGCTGCGGCACCTGGGGGAAGTGCAGAAGGGGGGTATCCCCCCTTCTGCCCCTTTTGGTCCAGGCCCTTTTCGGGAAAAGGGCCTGGCGCCGCCCGCGCAGGGCCGTCCCCCGCTGGGGAACACAATACCGGAGCTGGAAATAACATTGCCATTGTGACATGGATAAGCTATAATGAAGATGAATTTTGTATTTTTAGAATGAGGAGCCATCATTTATGACAAAGCTGGAGCTTGCCGTCCCCACCCTGTTCGGGCTGGAGGGCATTGCCGCCGACGAACTGCGCCGCCTGGATCTGAACAACGTCCGGGCGGAAAACGGCCGGGTCTTTTGCGACGCCGTCCCCGCCGATATCCCCCGGGTCAATCTGAACCTCCGCACCGGCGAACGGGTGCTGCTGGTGCTGGGCCGCTTCTATGCCGCCGATTTTGACGCCCTCTTTGAGCACGTCCGCGCCCTGCCCTGGGAGGACTTTATCCCCCGGGACGGCGCGTTCCCCGTCAAGGGCTATTCCCTCAACTCCGCCCTTCACTCGGTGCCCGCCTGCCAGTCCATCGTGAAAAAGGCCGTGGCCGCCCGCCTGGGCAAGGTCTACGGCCTGGAAACCCTCCCCGAGGCCGGCGCTCTGTATCAGCTCCAATTCTCCATTTTGAAGGACGAGGTCACCGTAATGCTGGATACCAGCGGCGCGGGCCTTCATAAGCGGGGCTACCGTGCCGTGGGCGTGGCGGCGCCCCTCCGGGAGACCCTGGCCGCCGCCATGGTCCTCCTCTCCCGCTACCGGGGCCGGGACCCCTTCTGTGACCCCTTCTGCGGCTCGGGCACCATCGCCATCGAGGCGGCGCTCATCGCCAAAAACCGGGCCCCCGGGCTTAACCGTACCTTCAGCGCCCAAAAATGGGGGTTCCTTCCCAAAACCGCCTGGCTGGACGCCGCCGGCGAGGCCATGGACAAGGAATTCGACGGTTCTTACGACATCTGGGGGGGCGACATCGACCCCCACGCCGTTTCCGTGGCCCGGGACAACGCCGTCAAGGCCGACGTGGAGGACCTGGTCCGCTTTGAGGTGGCCGACGCCCGGAAGTTCGCCCGCTCGGAGGCATACGGCCGGGTGGTCACCAATCCCCCTTACGGCGAGCGGCTCATGGAAAAGCAGGAGGCCGAGGAACTGTACCGGGCCTTCGGACAGGCCGTCCGGGCCCTGCCCGACGGCTGGAGAGTGAGCGTCCTCTCCTCCCACACCGAATTTGAACGCACCTTCGGCCGCACCGCCGACAAGCGCCGCAAGCTCTACAACGGCATGATCAAATGCGATCTCTTCCAGTACCAGAACCGCCCCAAACGGGAAAGGAGCTGACATGAAACAGGGCTGTAAGCGTATCTCCGCCCTTTTTCTTTGCCTGGCGCTGCTGGCCGGACCGGTCCGCGCCGCCACAATCTGGGGCTACCAGGAGGGGCTGGCCCTCACCGAGGAAAACGGGCTGTGGGGCTATTCCAACGTCCAGCGTCAGCTGGTCATCCCCATCCGGTACAACTCCGCCACCTCCTTCCGCCTGGGCCTGGCCCGGGTGGAGGAAAACGGCAAGCTGGGCATCATCCGCACCGACGGCACCCTTTTGATCTCCCCCGCCTACGGTACCCTGAATCATCTCTATTCCGGTCTCTATATCGCCCAGCTGGGCACCCGATGGGGGATCGTCAGCCTCCTCCCCTTCCCCGACGGTCAGGGCGGCACCACCCAGATCCTCTATGACTTTGTCTATGACTCCATCGTCATGGCCACCATGGGCGGTCTGGACACGGTGATCCTCTCCCGGGGGACCCAGCAGACCTTTTTGCCCGTCTATCAGATCACCGATCTGATGCTCTCCAAGCAGATCCCCTCCGCCCGGTTCCCCCTCACCCAAGACGATCTGCCCAACTTCTCCGACGTCTCTCCCCGGGATTGGTTCGACGTGTGGGTGGACATCGCCTGCAATGTCGGTCTGATGGAGGGCGTGGGCGGCAGCCGCTTTGCCCCCGGCCAGACCCTCACCGTGGCCGAAGCCCTCCAGCTGGCCGCCGAAATGGAGAGCCGCCAGACCGGCGACAGCTTCCACACCCAGGTCCACAGCGATACGGTTTGGTACCGGCCGGCGGTGAACTACTGCCAGGCCAGCGGCATCATCTCCGCCAACGAGTTTTCCGACTATGAGCGCCCGGTGACCCGGGCGGAAATGGCAAAGATCTTTGCCGCCACCTCCCTGGCCAAGTCCATGGCCGACCGCAACGACATCAGCCAGGTCAAAGCCGCCATTCCCGACGTAAAGGCCGGCGATTATGCCGCCGACGCCATTTTCTCCCTCTACGCCAAGGGGGTGCTGATCGGCAGCGACAGCAAGTGTACCTTCCGGCCCAACGATACCCTCACCCGTGGGGAGGCGGCAGCCATCGTCTCCCGCATGGCCCGGGCGGAACAGCGCGTCACCCTCTTCTGAGGGATTTTGTGTGATTGTGAGGTGTCTCCTATCCGACACTTATTTATTCTCAACCCCTCCGCCGGAAAGAACGGACAGGCTGCCCAGGCGCTGATGGAAGAGATCCGGCGCTTGCCTCTGGACACCGCCGTCCGCCTTACTCAAAAGCGGGGGGACGCCGAGCGCATCGCCCGGGAGGAGTCCGCCGCCGGCGACCCGCTGCGGATCTATGCCTGCGGCGGAGACGGCACCCTCAACGATGTGGTCAACGCTGCGGCGGGACTGGACCATGTGGCGGTCACCAACGTGCCGGTGGGCACGGGCAACGACTTTCTAAAGCTCTTCGGTCCCCAGGCCCGGCAGCGCTTCCGTGACCTGACCGCTCTGTCCGCCGGCCGCGAGGTCCTTTTTGACGTGATGGACTGCAACGGACGTCTGGGGCTGGACATTGTCTGCGCCGGCGTGGACGCCCGGGTGGCAGCCGACGTCCACCGCTTCAAACATATCCCCATGGTCCGGGGCATCGGCGCTTATATCCTGGCCCTGCTGGACAACGTCCTGTTCCGTGGGATCAACCGCCCCATGCGGGTGGAAACTCCGGAGGGCCTTTGGTATGAGGGCGAGACCGCCATTTTATGTATTTGCAACGGGCGGCATTACGGCGGCGGCTTCATGCCCGTTCCAGACGCCATGCCCGACGACGGCGTCCTGGATATGCTCCTGGTGCCCAAGGTGGGCCGTCTCACCTTCCTGCGCCTGGTGGGGGCCTACGGCAAAGGAGAATACCGCCGCTATCCCCAGTACATCCAGGCGTACCACGGCCAGTCGGTCACCTTCTCCGCCCAGGAGGAGCTGGTGGCGGTGGTGGACGGCGAGGTCATGCGCGCCCACGCCTTTACCCTCTGCCTCTCCCCCAAAAAGCTCCGGTTCTTTTTCCCCGAGGGGCTGGACTATGCCCCGAATCCTGGCACTCCCAGCCTATGATTGTGAACAGAAGATGAATTTTTCGAAAATCAGCCCCCTTTTTTCAAAATTGGGGGTTGATTTTTTTGGCAAATAGAGTTATCATCATACTCGAAGTTAGCACTCAGATAAAAAGAGTGCTAACACCCATAGAGAACAAGTATAGATTGACATAAGGAGGAACCAAGCTATGAAACTCAAGCCGCTTGCAGATCGTGTGGTCATCAAGATGGTAGAGGCAGAGGAAAAGACCAAGAGCGGTATCATCCTCACCGGTTCGGCCAAGGAGAAGCCCGAAGTGGCCCAGGTCATCGAGGTGGGCCCCGGCGGCATGGTGGACGGCAAGGAAGTCGTCATGACCGTGAAGCCCGGCGATAAGGTCATCACCAGCAAGTACTCCGGCACCGAGGTTAAGATCGACGGCGAAGCGTATACCATCGTCCGCCAGAGTGACATTCTGGCCATTGTCGAGTAAATGTTTCTCTCTTGCGAGAGTATGACTGCGAATAATTGGAGGTAAATCTACTATGTCCAAGATTATCAGCTACGGTGAGGATGCCCGTCACGCTCTGGAGCGCGGCGTCAATCAGCTGGCCGATACCGTGAAGATCACCATGGGCCCCAAGGGCCGCAACGTCGTGCTGGGCAAGAAGTTCGGCGCGCCCCTCATTACCAACGACGGCGTGACCATCGCCAAGGAGATCGAGCTGGAGGACCCCTTTGAGAACATGGGCGCCCAGCTCGTCAAGGAAGTGGCCACCAAGACCAACGACGTGGCCGGCGACGGTACCACCACCGCCACCCTGCTGGCCCAGGCCATCATCCGCGAGGGTCTCAAGAACCTGGCCGCCGGCGCCAACCCCATGGTCATGAAGAAGGGCATCGCCAAGGCCACCGCCGCCGCCATCGAGGCCATCAAGGCCAACTCCCAGCCCGTCAACGGTACCGCCGACATCGCCCGCGTAGGCGCCGTCTCCTCCGGCGACGACCAGATCGGCAAGCTCATCGCTGAGGCCATGGAGAAGGTGTCCAACGACGGCGTCATCACCGTGGAGGAGTCCAAGACCGCCGAGACCTACTCCGAGGTCGTGGAAGGCATGCAGTTCGACCGGGGCTATATCACCCCCTACATGGTCACCGATACCGAGAAGATGGAGGCCGTTCTGGACGACGCCCTCATCCTCATCACCGATAAGAAGATCTCCAACATCCAGGAGCTGCTCCCCGTGCTGGAGCAGGTGGTGCAGTCCGGCAAGAAGCTGCTGGTCATCGCTGAGGACGTGGAGGGCGACGCCCTGAACACCCTCATCGTCAACAAGCTCCGCGGCACCCTGAACGTGGTGTGCGTCAAGGCCCCCGGCTTCGGCGACCGCCGCAAGGAGATGCTCCAGGATATCGCCATCCTCACCGGCGGCACCGTCATCTCCGAGGAGATCGGTCTGGAGCTGAAGGAGGCCACCATGGCTCAGCTGGGCACCGCCCGCCAGGTGAAGGTCTCCAAGGAGAACACCATCATCATCGACGGCGCCGGCGACACCACCGAGATCAAGAACCGCGTGGCTCAGATCCGCAGCCAGATCGAGGTGACCACCAGCGATTATGACAAGGAGAAGCTGCAGGAGCGCCTGGCCAAGCTGGCCGGCGGTGTGGCCATCATCCGCGTGGGCGCCGCCACCGAGGTGGAGATGAAGGAGAAGAAGCTCCGCATCGAGGACGCCCTCAACGCTACCCGCGCCGCCGTGGAGGAAGGCATCGTGGCCGGCGGCGGTACCGCCTATGTGAACGCCGTGGCCGCCGTGGAGAAGCTCCTCACCGAGGTGGAGGGCGACGAAAAGACCGGCGTGCGCATCATCGCCACTGCTCTGACCGCTCCCGTCAAGCAGATCGCCGCCAACGCCGGCATTGACGGCTCCGTGGTGCTGGAGAAGCTCCGCGAGGCCAACAAGGTGGGCTATGGCTTCGACGCCTACAACGAGACCTACTGCGACATGATCTCCGCCGGTATCGTGGACCCCACCAAGGTCACCCGCTCCGCCCTGGAGAACGCCGCTTCCATCGCCGCCACCCTGCTGACCACCGAGTCCCTGGTGGCCGACAAGCCCGAGCCCCCCGCTCCCATGGCTCCCGCCGGCGGCGACATGGGCGGTATGTACTAAGCCCCCCGCTCGTCTGAAGAAATGACCCATAACATCCCCGACGCTCCCGTTCCTGTGGGCGTCGGGGATGTTTTCTTCTGTCCGGACCGGCAGGGCGGCCTCTCCCCTTTCTTGTCACCGGGCCGGCAGAGGCGTATAATGGAACCACCCCAATTATTTGGAACAGAAGAGAGGCGATACTATGACAGCCGGACTGCGCCGTTGGCAGGCCCTATTCACGGCCGTCCTCTTGGTTCCCCTGCTGGGCGGCTGCCGGGACAGCATCTCCCTGGGGCAGAGCCTCCTGGAGCAGGGCATGGAACAGGTCACCGGCACCGAGGCGGACCAACGGCTTTTTTCCTCCCTCAGCGCCTTCAACTACGAGGGGATGCGGGAGGCGGTAGAGGACGGGGCCGACGTCAATACCCTCAAAGCCGCCTGGCCCGTCGGTACGGACTCCCCTCTTCGCTGGCTGCTGACGGGCGAGGGGGAAATCGGCTATGACCTGTACGGGAACTGCACCAATGTGGATTTTATCACCTATCTGTTGGAGCAGGGGGCCGACCCCAACGAGACCGACGAAACCGGCCGGACGCTGGCCATGCTCTGCTGCGGGGCGGACGGCAGGGGCTATATGGCCGCGGACCAATTTTTAGCCCAGCTTTTGTCCCATGGCGCCGACGTGACCCGGACCGACCAGGCCGGAATGACCGCTTTGGACTACGCGGTGCAGCGGGGCGGCCCGGACGCCGTCTCCCTGCTGATGGAATACGGGGCCGTCCCTACCCAACAGACGCTGACCCTGGCCTTCACCGCCCCGCGCACGGATTTCTTTCTCTCCCACCGGGCGGCCGTGGCAAAGACCATGCTTGCGGCATATCCCTCAGAGGTTCGGGCGGAGGGCTTCTCCCCCCTGCTGATCGACGCCGCCCAGAGCAGCTGCGGCGCGGTCACCGCCGGAGCCGCCAACTGTCCGGCGGAAGATCTGGCCATGCTGGCCCAGCTGGCCGTGGCCTATTGTGATTTGGAGAGCGTTTTGGCCGTCCAAGCGGCGGGATTTTCCTTTACCACCTGGAAAGACGGAGAAACCAGCGATGACGGCTGGCGGTATGTGGAACTTGCTCTGCAAAACGGTCAGGCAGACACCGCCCTCTGGCTGCTGGAGGAGACGGGATATTCCGAAGCCGACGGGCTGATCTACGCCGCCCAGCAGGGACTGGCGGATATGACCGCCTTCTTTTTGGAGCGGGGCGCGCTCCAGGACGCGATGCCGCAATCTGAGGACGGACGCCCCTGGGAAATCTTTGACAATCTGCTGGCCGAGAGCGTGGGAAACCCGGACGTTTTGCGCCTCCTTTCAGAGGCGGGCTATCCCACCAACGCCCTGTCTCTGGCCCAGGCCCTGAACCAGGCCATCGTCGCCGACGCTATGGACAGCATCCGCTATTTGTGTGAGACGGCGGGGGCGGACCCCTCCTACCTGCCGGAAGGGATCGATTCCGCCATGGAAACCGCCTGTCTGCACGGAAATCTCTCCATCGTCACCTACCTGCAAAACCACGGGGCCTCCCTGGACGCGGAGGGTGGATATCTGCGGGCCGCGGTCATCAAGCACCACACCCAGGTGGAGGAATACCTGCTGCGGCAGGGCGTCCCACCGGACAGCCGGGCGCATTATGAGGACGGCAGCGAAAGTCAGACGCCGCTCACTGAAGCCGTCCGTGACGGGCGTTTAGAGCTGGTGCAGCTTTTGCTGGCGTGGGGCGCGGACCCCAACGGTGTGCCCATGGAGGCGGCGGAGCAAGGGCAAAGCCGCCGTATTGTGCAATTTCTCATCGACGCCGGCGCAGAGGCCGCGCCGTAACACAAGATAAAAGTCCGCAGGAAAAGAAGCCGCCGGGTATCCATCTGGATACCCGGCGGCTTCCGCTAGGGGTATATGTGATAGAGGGGGTAAACTGTTATCAGCCGGCCTTCGCCTCAGCCAGAACCTGCTTGGCGTTCCAGGCAGCGGCCACCTGATCGGCGTCATTGCTGTTGAGGATGATCTTGTTCAGGGTCAGCTCAAAAGCCTGGGTGTACTGGATGACGTTCAGCATGGCCATGGCGGACCGCTGCAGGTCGCCCAGGCGCATCACGCTGCTGTCGTCAGCCAGCGCATCCAGAACCAGGCTCACGTTGCCGCCGGGCATCTCACAGTCGTTGCCGGCGTAGTTCAGCCAACCCTGGACGTTCTGACCGGCGTTCTGTCCGTAGACAGCACCGATGGAGTACCAGTCGGTCATGACGAAGCCGTCAAAGCCCCACTCGTTTCTCAGGATCTCGGTCAGCAGGTTGTAGTG
>NZ_JACLZC010000008.1 GCF_016901735.1 Pseudoflavonifractor phocaeensis
GGGCGGGGTCGGTCAGGTCGTCGGCGGGGACGTAGACGGCCTGGACCGAGGTGATGGAGCCGCTGTCGGTGGAGGTGATGCGCTCCTGCAAAGCGCCCATCTCATTGGCCAGGGTGGGCTGGTAGCCCACGGCGGAGGGCATCCGGCCCATGAGGGCGGAGACCTCGCTGCCGGCCTGGACATAGCGGAAGATGTTGTCGATGAAGAGGAGCACGTCCTGCTTTTCCTGGTCGCGGAAGTATTCGGCCATGGTCAGGCCCGTGAGGGCCACCCGCATCCGGGCTCCGGGGGGCTCGTTCATCTGTCCAAAAACCAGGGCGGTCTTTTCGATGACGCCGGAATCGGTCATCTCACGCCACAGGTCGTTGCCCTCGCGGGTGCGTTCGCCCACGCCGGTAAAGATGGAGTAGCCGCCGTGCTCGGTGGCGATGTTGTGGATCAGCTCCTGGATGAGGACGGTCTTGCCCACGCCGGCGCCGCCGAAGAGGCCGATCTTACCGCCTCTGGCATAGGGGGCCAGCAGGTCGATGACCTTGATGCCGGTCTCAAAGAGGTCCACCACAGGGCGCTGGGATGCAAAGGGCGGGGGACTGCGGTGGATGGACCACCGCGCCGCGCCTTCCGGGGCCGGCTTGCCGTCGATGGGCCGGCCCAGCACGTTGAACATACGCCCCAGGACCTGCTGGCCCACCGGTACCGAGATGGGGGCGCCGGTGGCGGTAACCGTCATCCCGCGGCCCAGGCCCTCGCTGGGGGAGAGCATGATGCACCGTACGGTGTCGCTCCCCACGTGCTGGGCCACCTCCATGACCTGCTCGGTGCCGTTGAGGGGGACGGTCAGGGCGTCTTTGACGGCGGGCAGATGGCCGGGGGCAAAGGCCACGTCCACCACAGGTCCCATGACCTGTACAATGGTTCCTTGTGTTTGATTCATATTCAAATCACCTGTGCTTGATGGGTTTGAGGGAAAGGGTCAGCGGGCGGCCTGGGCGCCGCCCACGATCTCGGTGATCTCCTGGGTGATGGCGCTCTGCCGGGCGCGGTTATAGTCCAGGGAAAGGGTGCGCAGCATCTCTCTGGCGTTGTCCGAGGCGGCCTTCATGGCGGTCATGCGGGCGTGCTGTTCGGAGCAGAAGGACTCCACCAGCGTGCCGAAGAGGACGCCCTTCAGATAGCCGGGGACCAGGTGGTCCATGACCTCCCCCACCGAGGGGACGTAGGTCACGCTGCCCTGATAGCTGCTGGGCTGCTCCTCCCAGGGGAAGATGTCCCGGCTCAGGGGGAGAAGCTGCAAAATGGTGGGCTGGAGGGTGATGGGGTTGACCATCTGGGTAAAGACCACATGGATCTCATCCAGTTTTTTGTCCAGAAAGAGCTGGATGAGAAATTCCGCGATGTCCCGGGCCCGGGGCATGGTGGGGTCCTGGGCGGTGTAGAGGAATTCGCCGTCCACCCGTATCCCCAGCTCCTGGAAGTGGCTGCGGCCCGCCTGGCCCACCACGAAAAGGCTGGTGTTGGTCCGGCCGGCCATGTGCTCCTCGGCCAGCTTGAGGACGTTGTGGTTGTAAGCGCCGGCCATGCCCTTGTCGCCGGTGATGACCACATAGCCGAGCTTCCGCTCCTCCGGGGGAATGGTCCGGCGGGGGTCGAAGAAGGGGTGGTGGATGTCGGGGGAATGGTGGAGGATATCGGCGATGGTGGTCTCGATCTTGTGGAAATAGGGCTCCACATCGTTGAGCTGCTTGCGGGCCTTGCGCAGGCTGGAGGAGGAGATCAGATACATGGCGTTGGTGATCTTTAAGGTCTGCTCCACGCTCTTGATGTGGGTGCGGATCTCTTTTATGCCTGCCATGTGGCGCTCACCCGCTTTTTATACTCGTCCAGGCAGGCGCGGATGGTCTCCACCGCCATGCCGGACAGGTTGCCTGTGGATTGGATCTCCTCCATCACATCGCCGTGCTCGGCCTCCATGGCGTGGCACAGTCCGCCGGCGAAGGGCCGGATCTGCTCCAGGGGCACGTCGTCCAGAAGGCCGTTGGTGGCGGCATAGAGGAGCACCGCCTGGCGCGCCACGGTAAAGGGCTGGTAGAGGGGCTGCTTGAGCAGCTCCAAAAGCCGCTTGCCATGCCCCAGGGCCTGCTGGGTGGCTTTGTCCAGGTCGGAGGAGAACTGGGTAAACACCTCCAGCTCCCGGAAGCGGGCCAGGTCGATGCGCAGGGTGCCGGCGGTCTTTTTCACCGCCCGGGTCTGGGCGGAGCCGCCCACACGGGAAACGGAGAGGCCCACGTTGACGGCGGGCCGCTGGCCGGCGTTGAAGAGGTCGCTCTCCAGGTAGATCTGGCCGTCGGTGATGGAGATGACGTTGGTGGGGATGTAGGCCGACACGTCGCCGGCCTGGGTCTCGATGATGGGCAGAGCGGTCATGGAGCCGCCGCCGTATTCCCTGGTCAGGCGGCAGGCCCGCTCCAGCAGGCGGGAGTGGAGGTAAAAGACGTCGCCGGGGTAGGCCTCGCGGCCGGGAGAGCGCTTGAGGAGGAGGGAAATGGCCCGGTAGGCCACGGCGTGCTTGGAGAGGTCGTCGTAGACGATGAGCACGTCCCTGCCCTGGCTCATAAAGTATTCGCCCATAGCGGCGCCGGCGTAGGGGGCCACATACTGGAGGGGAGCCGGGTCGCTGGCGGTGGAGGAGACCACAATGGAGTAATCCATGGCGCCGTGCTTGACCAGGGTGTCCCGGATGCGGGCCACGGTGGAGGCCTTTTGGCCGATGGCCACATAGATGCAGATTACGTTCTGCCCCTTCTGATTGAGGATGGTGTCCAGCGCGATGGAGGTTTTGCCGGTCTGCCGGTCGCCGATGATAAGCTCACGCTGGCCCCGTCCGATGGGGACCATGGCGTCGATGGCCAGGATACCGGTCTGCAGAGGCTGGGTCACCGGTTCGCGGGTGACCACGCCGCTGGCCTCCCGCTCGATGGGGCGGCGCTCGGTATACTGGATGGAGCCCAGGCCGTCGATGGGATGGCCCAGCGCGTCCACCACCCGGCCGATGAGCCCGTCGCCCACCGGCACGTCGGCGGGACGTCCGGTGCGTCTCACCACGCTGCCCTCGCCCAGGCCGTCCTCGGCGCCCAGCAGCACCACGCCCACGTGATCCCGGGACAGGTCCATGACCATGCCCGAAACGCCGGTCTCAAATTCCACCAGCTCGCCGTACACCGCCCGGTCCAGACCGGATACGGTGGCGATACCGTCGCCCATTTCCAGGATGCGGCCCGTTTCGCTGGTTTCGGAGTGGCTGTCGAAGCCCAGGATCTGCTCTTTCAGCTCTTCCACCAGGTCGTCCACGCTGTCGCCGATGTGCTCGGGGCTCCGGTCCAGGCCCTGGGCCAGGCGTTCCAGCCGGCCCTTGACGCTGCGGTCATAGGTGACCCCGTCCACATCCAGAATAAAACCGCCCAGAATGGACGGATCAATTTGAATATCCAGCACCACCTTGTCCAGATGGCGCATTTTGCAAACCGCCTGGCGCACGTCGGCCAGCATTTGCTCGTCCGGCTCCCGGGCGCAGGTCATCACGCACACCGCGCCGCCCTGCGCGGCCAGGACCAGTTCCCGAATGGAGGCGCAGATCTTGGGGAACTGGGAGATCTTTCCCTCCTGGAGCAGGAGAATCAGGAAGGCCTGGAGGGGCTGGCGGCCTTCCAGAACGGGGGCGCTGCGGATCAGCTCCTCCTTTTGGGCCTGGGAGACGGCGGGGCTGGTGAGGGTCTGCCACAGTTCATGGTCGGCCAGCAGGGCGGAGCAGGCCTGCTCCACGCCCTGGGTCTCGCCCTCCGACAGGGAGAAGAGGGCGGCGGCATAGCGCTGAATTTCTTCCTTCATACCCCTTCACCTGCCTCTTTCAAAAAGTCCTGTACCACGGCCCGGTCGCTTTCGCTGTCCAGCCGCTGACGGGCCACCTGAGAGGCGGCCAGCAGGGCCAGCTGGGCCATTTCCTGCCGGGCGTCGCGGAGCATGGTCTCCCGCTCGGCGGCCAGCTTGTTCTGGGCGTCCCGCTGCACCTTGTGGGCGTCCTCCTGGGCGGCGGCCAACAGGGCCTCGTACTCCTTCTTGCCTTGGGCCTGGGCCTGGGCCAGAATACGGCCGGCCTCCTCATGGGCGTGGTCCAGCTTTTCCTGGCAGGACTGCTGGAGCCGCTTGGCCTGATCGTTGCTGGCCTTTGCCTCGTCCAGCTCCTGCTGGACCAGTCTGGCCCGCTCCTCCAGCACGGCGTTCACCCGGCCAAAGAGGAATTTACGGAAGAAGAAAAACAGCACCAATAAATTGATGATGGTGAACACGATGGTGCTCAGATGGAATTCCAGCATGAGGGACGCCCCCTTTTAACCGACGAAGATGACCAGCAGCGCGGTGATAAAGCCGAAGATGGCGGTACCTTCCGCCAGGGCGCAGCCCAGCAGCAGCGCGCTGTTGATTTTGCCGGCGGCCTCCGGCTGACGGGCGATGGCCTCGGTGGCCTTTCCGGTGGCGAAGCCGATGCCGACACCGGCGCCAAGACCGGTGAGAACTGCGATGCCAGCGGCGATGATTCCAATGTTCATAGTAAATTCCTCCTAGAAAATAGCACAATAAAGGAAAGGGATCAGTCCTCGTCCCGGATACCCTCGCCGGTAAAGAGCGCGGTAAGAAAGACAAAGACCACGGTCTGGATGAGACCGTCGAAGAGATCGAAATACAGGCTGAAAATGGCGGGCAGAATGACCGGGACCAGGTATTTGAGCATCTCCATAATAATGAAGGCGCCCAGGACGTTGCCGAACAGACGCATACACAGGGCCAGGGGCCGGATGACGATCTCCATCAGGTTGATGGGGAGCAGCAGGGGCATGGGCTTTGCGAACTGTTTCCAGCCGCCCAGAAAGCCCCGGTAGCGGAATTGCGCGCCGTAGATCACGCATAGGCTCATCAGAGCCAGGGCGGTGGTGACGCTCAGATCCTTGGTCGGCGGTGTGAGACCGAAGATACCGATGATGTTGGCGCAGGCGATGTAGACGGCCACCGTGCCCAGATAGGGCGCGAAGGGTTTCCAGTGGGGGCCGATGGAGTCGCGGGTAAAGTCGTTGAGAAAGCTGACCGCGTATTCCAGGGCGCATTGGAGCTTGCCTGGGTTGAGCACCTTCAGGTCGTGGGTGAGGAGCAGCACGGCCAGGATCAGCACCGCCATGATGATCCAGCTTACCACCACCGACTCATAGACCGGGATACCGCCGCATATGGGGATGGTAAAGGCCTGTTCCGTTCCCAATTCAGAGATTAGCATTTCTTTGAATTCTTCCAAATTTACTTCACCTCCCATAAGCGGTTTTATCTTAACGCCCCGCCGCCGGTTTGAGAATCCTTTCGAAAGTAAAAAAAACGCCGCCGGCAAAACCTCGGCACATTCACGGGAGAAGCGGAGGAACGGGGAAAGGGGAATCAGAGATTTTTACAAAATTTCCGCAGGCGTGAAATTTCCGCTTACGAAGGGGGGAGGGAGCCTGCTATAATGACACGCGAATAAGAAAAGGAGGTTGCAATATGCCGACCAATCAGCGGGAAAGTTTGATTTATACCGTTATGATGTGTTTTTGTATGGTGCTTTGGATGAGTATTTACAACGTGTCCATCCAGATGGGCGGACTGTCGCTGGTCAGCGTAGAGGAGGGGTGGCTGGGCTTCCCCATCGCCTATGTATTCGCCATGTGCTGCGACTGGTTCGTGGTGTCCAAGCTGGCCAAGGGGGTGGCCTTCCGGTTCCTGGTGAAGCCGGAGAGCCCGGCGCTCCATAAGATTCTGGCCATTTCCTCCTGCATGGTGGTGGGCATGGTGGTCATCATGTCCCTCTACGGCGCGGCGGAGGGCTGCGTCCACACCGGCGCGTGGGACGGTCTGCTGATGCAGTGGCTGGTCAACATTCCCCGGAATTTCATTATGGCCCTGCCCTTTCAGCTGATCGTGGCCGGTCCGCTGGTCCGGTTCCTCTTCCGGAAGGCGTTCCCCGTGGGTACGGTTCTTCCACAGCCCGCCGTTTGACAAAGGCCCCTCCTTTCTCCTATACTTATACTTGCTTTAGGTATCCGTGGGAAAAGGAGGGATTTTTTATGGAAGAACGCACCTCCATCCGTCACCAGATGGTGGGTCTGAGTATGCGGGTGGTACTGGTGGCCATTCTGCTCTCCACGGGGGCGACGCTGGGCCTCACCCTGATGGAGGAATACCGGCATATGGAGGAGAATCTGACGGATCTCTCCATGCTTCTGAGCCGGACGCCGGTGGTGCGGGGCGCGATGCGCTCCGAGGAGCAGGGGGCTTTGCTCAACGCCCTGCTGGTGGAGATGGTGGAGGATGTGGAGTCGGTGGACCTGGTGGCGGCGGCGGATGCCGGCGGGACGGTGCGCTATGCGCCCGACGCCGCGCTGGTGGGCGCGCAGCTCCCGGAAGAGGCCGTCTCCGTTCTCCGGGAGGGAGAAGAGGTGTGCATCCGCTCCGGCGGACTGGTGGCGGATACCGAGCGGGGGGCGTATGCCGCCGTGCGGGAGGAGGATGGCACGCTGATTGGGGTGGTATTTGCCGGTATGTACCGCCGGAGTGTGGCGCAGCTGGTGGTGCGCACGGTGCTGCAATTTCTGTGCGTGGCGGCGGCGGCGGCGGTGGTGGCCGGCGGCCTGGCGGTACAGCGGTCCAAACGGATCAAAAAGGCCCTGCTGGGCCATGAGCCGGATGCCTTTGCCCGGCTGTTTCTCCAGCGGCAGGACATTCTGGAGGCGCTGGAGGAGGGGATTCTGGCCATCGACCGGGACAGCCGGGTGATCTACCTCAACGCCGCCGCCGCCCGGATGCTGTCCATCGGCCGGGAACAGGCGGTGGGAAAGCTGCTGCGGGAGGTCTATCCCTGCTCCACCATGGACCGCATTTTGCAGACTGGCCGGCCGGAATATAATGTGAGCCTGGAATCCCTGAAGCATGTACGCGTCCTTTCGGACCGGGTGCCCATCCGGGAGGGAAAGGAGATCGCGGGCGCGGTGGGGATTTTCCGCAACCGGACCGAGGTGACCCGCCTGGCGGAGGATCTGACGGGGGTGCGCCACATGGTGGACGCCCTGCGGGCCTATACCCACGAATTTATGAACAAGCTCCATGTGATTCTGGGACTGCTCCAGCTGGGGGAGACTCAAAAAGCCCAGCAGTACATTATGGATACCACCCGCATCCAGCAGGAGGCGGTGGGCCGGATCACCCGCTGCATCCGGGACCCGTCGGTGGCGGCGCTGCTGGTGGGCAAGGCCAGCCACTGCGCCGAGCTGGGCATCCGGTTTACCCTGGACGGAGGGAGCAGCCTGACGGCCGGAGGAAGCCTGCCGCCGGAGGCCTGTATCACCCTGCTGGGCAACCTGATCGAAAACGCGGCGGACTGTCTCAACCAGTCGCCCCGGGAGGAAAAGGAGATCACCGTGGCCATTTTGGAGGAGGACGACAGCCTGCTGGTGTGCGTGGAGGACAACGGACCCGGCATCGCGCCCGACTTGAAAAGCCAGATGTTCCAGCCGGGGGTCTCCACCAAGGGCAAGGACCGGGGGACCGGTCTGGCGCTGGTCCGGGAGGTGGTGGAGGCCTACCGCGGCCAAATCCGCGTGGAGTCGGAGCCGGGCATGGGGACCAGCTTTTTTGTCACCTTCCGCAGGAAGGCGGAGAAGGAGGAGGGTTGAATGCAGTATCGTACCATCATTGTGGAGGACGACCCCATGGTGGCGCAGCTCAACCGGGTTTATGTGGAAAAAGATCCCCGGTTTCAGGTGGTGGATCGCTTTGGGGACGGGCGGTCTGCCCTTTACTGGCTGGAGAACCACCAGGCGGACCTGGCGCTGCTGGACGTATACATGCCCCGCTTTTCCGGGCTGGAGCTGCTGCGGGAGCTGCGCGGCCGGGCCATCCCCATCGAGGTCATCATGATTACCGCCGCCAGCGATACGGGGACGGTGGACGCGCTGCTCCATCTGGGGGTGAATGATTATCTGGTCAAGCCCTTCACGCTGGAGCGGTTCCAGCAGGCGCTGGACAAATTCTGCGCCCACAGGGAGGCCATGGCGGCGGCAGGCGGGTCGATGAGTCAGTCGGAAGTGGACCGGCTGCTGTCCAATCCCCAGACCGCCGGGGTACTGCCCAAGGGCTATCTGAAAAGGACCCTGGAGCTGGTGCGGGCCTGCCTGCGGGAAGCGGAGACCAGCTTAAGCAGCGAGGCCGTGGCCGCTCGGACGGGGCTGTCGGCCGTCACGGCGCGGCGCTATGTCAATTATCTGACCGAATGCGGCGAGGTGGTCAGCACGGTGGATTACGACACCGGCGGCCGGCCCAGCCGGCTCTATTCTCTGCCCAAAGGAGACACATGATCCCCGGTTCCGGCATATACTGTGGAGAGGTGATGCGTGTGGAGATCTCTGAGGGGACCCGCAAAGCGGCCACCGAGCGGCTGGTGCTGTGCGCGGCGGCGGCGGGGGTGCTCTGGTACGGCGGCCGGCGGCTGTGCGCGGCGGCCATGCCGCAGGTCTGGGAACGGTACGGCACCTTTGTGGAGGAAAACCGGCTGAGCGGCGTCGCCCTCACGGCGGGGGTGTTGTTCTTGGCCTCTCTGGCGGTCGTTCCCCTGCCGAAGGAGCTGCCCGGACCGGAGGAGGGGGCGTGCCAAACGTGGCCCGAGGAAGACAAGGTATGTTCCCCCTAGGGGCGGCACCGCCCGCGGCGAGGGAATGGTATCCTTTTCTACCTCGTAGGGGCGACCCTTGTGGTCGCCCGCTTCCATGCAGGCACGTTGACGTTTCCTGCACTGCGGTTCACTTCTTCGACAGATTGAGGACGCCATATACGGCGTCCCTACGCTCTGTATCCGGCGAAGAAAGAAGAAGCCCCTGGACCGTTGGTCCAGGGGCAAAAGCTTTCTTTGCCTCCTTTCTTTCTCGAAAGAAAGGAGGGCGAAAGAAAGGAGGTTAACGGAAGCGGGGAAGGAGGGCGGCGCCGATGATGCCGGCGTCGTTGCCCAGCTCGGCCCGGACCAGGCGGGTGCGGTGGGCGCTGTTGCGGGCGTAGTCCTCCCGGTTGAGGATGTGGCGCACCGGACCCAGCAGATTTTCGCCCTGGTTGGACAGGCCGCCGCCGATGCAGAACACCTCCGGCTGGAGGACGTTGACCAGGCTGGCCACGCCGTTGCCCAGGTACTCGATGAACTCATCCACCACCAGGTTGGCGGCCTGATCACCCTGCTGGGCGGCGTCGAAGGGGACGCGGCCGTTGACCTTGGCGAGGTCGCCCTCGGCCAGCTGCCAGAGGAGGGAGTCGGGGTACTGGGACATGATTTCACGGGTGCGGCGAATGAGGGCGGTGGCGGAGCAATAGGTCTCGAAGCAGCCCTGGCGGCCGCAGGTGCAGGGACGCCCGCCCTTTTCAATGACGAAGTGGCCAACCTCCATGCCGGCGTAGTTGAAGCCGGTGTAGAGCTTGCCGTTAAAGACGGCGCCGCCGCCGATGCCGGTGCCCAGGGTGATGGCCACCATGGAGACACTGCCCTTGCCGGCGCCGCTGGCGTATTCGCCCAGAGCGGCGGCGTTTGCGTCATTTTCCAGATAGATAGGCAGCTCCATCGGCATATTGCGCCGCACCAGATCGGAGAGAGGCACGTCCTGGAAGTTCAGATTGCTCCAAAAGCGGACCACGCCGGACACGGGGTCGATGGTGCCGGGGGAGCCGATGCCGATGGAAGCGGCGTCCCGCAGGGCCAGGCCGGCATTTTCGGCGGCCTGGGTGGCGGCCTGCGCCATGGCGGCGGCCACCAGCGCCTCGCCATCCCGGGGAGTGGGAATGCTGGAACGGCCCAGAATCACGCCGTCCTCATCCACGGCGGCGGCGGCAATGTTGGTGCCGCCCAAATCAATGCCCAAATAATACATACTATGCCCTCACTCTCGACAGACCCGCGCACCGTGGGTCAGGGGGCGGGCCTGAATCAGAAAAATCAACACAGCCTCCTGAAAAACAGAATAACTGATAAAGGCATTATACCATATCATATGGTAAAATGCAAAAGGTCCTTATTGTGTTTGCCGGGGAATTTTCCGTTTTTTACCGCCGGGCAGAGACGGCGGACCAGGCAGCGGGCCAGGAAAACGCCGCCGCTGACCAGGAGGAAGCCATAAAAGCTCACCGTTCGGCTGACCAGCATGGCGGGCATGACCAGGGCCTGGCCGAACAGGGGGGAGAAGGCGGAGACGAAGCCTCCCTCGGCGGGTCCCACCGCGCCGGGGAGGGGGAGAGCGGAGACCGCCACGGTCAGCAGGGCCTGGGTGCCCAGGAAAAGGGCCAGCGGGAGACCGGAGCAGCCAAAGGACCGGTAGACCAGATAGGGCACGGCATACAGAGCGGTCAGCTGGACCAGGGCCAGAAGGAGGAGAACGGGGAAGAGCAGGGGCGCGGTACGCAGGCAGCGGGCCCCGGCGGCGTATTCCTCCAAAAGGGCCTCTGTGTGGAGCTTGTCGCCCAGACCCAGCCGGCGGAGGAGGGCGGAGACCCACCCCAGTACCCGGCGGGCCACCGCCGGCCAGAAGAGGCAGCAGAGCATCCCCGCCGTCAGCGCCGTCAGCACGCCGCCGCCGTAGACCAGGAGCGCCCCCAGTACGCCGCCCATGCGCAGGCGGATTGTGGGGAGGAGCAGCCAGGACAAAAGGCCGTAGAGCAGCGTGGCGATCTGATAGCTGAGGGAGAGGAGGAGCATATCCAGGGTCCCATGGGAGGGCGGTATTCCGTCCCGGGACATTTCATAGACCTGCGCGGGCTGTCCGCCTGCCGCCGAAGGGGTCACCGAGCTGACATAAAAGCCGGTGAAGGAATAGCCCAGACAGCGGCGGTAGGGGACGGCATGGCCCAGACGGGCCAGGATGATGCGGGAGCCCAGGGCCTCCATGGCCACGAAAAGGGTCATGAGACCGAAGGCGCCGGCGATGTACCAGCCATCCACCCCCCGCAGGGCCTTCCAGATCCCGGCGGGGGACTGCTCATGAAAGAGGGCCCAGGCGGTAAGCCCCATGAGCACCAGGAGAAGCACGACGCCCCAGCGGCGTCCCCGGCGGCCCATCAGCTCACCTGCCTGCCCAGGGAGGAGACCAGATGCACAAAGCTCTCCTCCTCCAGCTGGGCTTTCCGGCGGCGCATCCGGCGGGATATGCGCTCCAGAGACACGGTGTCGCGGATCAGCTGGCACACGCTCTCCACACACTGTCCGTCAGAGCTCCCCGCCATCCGTGCCAATCCGGCCTGAATGAGGAACCGGGCGTTTTCCCGCTCCTGGGCCAGTGTGGGCGTCCAGAGCAGCATGGGCAGCTCGGCGGAGATGCTCTCAAAGACGGTGATGCCCCCCGGCTTGGAGAGGAGCAGCTCGGCCTGGGCCATGTAGTCAAAGACCCGCTCGGTGTATCCCACCGCCGTAATGTTGGGGTAGCGGCCGGACAGGTGCTCCAGCAGCCGCTGATTGCCGCCGGTGAGGACGGTCACATGGATGTCAGACTGGGCGGCCAGCTTTTTGTAAAATCCCTCTCCCCAGGGGACCAGACCCAGGCCTCCTCCCATCACCAGCAGCTGCCGGGAACCGGAGACGGGCCGGCGGACCAGCTGCTTGAACTCGGGCCGGACCGGGATGCCGGTGACGAAAATACGCGCCGGGTCCACCCCACGGCCGGCCAGCTGGCGGCGCAGCTCCGGGCTGCCCACCAGATAGGCGTCGGTTTCCGGATAGATCCATTCGGCGTGCTGGGAGAAGTCGGTGACGCAGGTAATGAGGGGGACGGAGGCGCCGCCCTGACGGCGGCAATGGGCGGTCAGCCGGGCGCAGAGGGGATGGGTGGCCACCACCGCGTCGGGATGGAATTCCCGCAGCAGGGCGGACATGGCCTCCCGCATGGGGCGCTCCAGCGGGGCGGGATGGTCGTCGGCCAGCAGGTCGGACATGCGGTAATAAGTATTAAAAATCCCCGCGCCGTAGGTCACAAGCATGCGAAAGGCATGGTACATGGCCTCTGAACTGGAGCCGGGCATGGCGTAGGAGAAGAAATCCACCACCTGGACCCGCATGGCGGGATAAGCGGCCAGAAGCTGCTGGCGCAGCGCCCGCGCGGCGGAGCAATGGCCCGCGCCGAAGCGGCCGGTCAGGATGAGGATAGTCATAAACGCTCCCTCCTTGTTCTCTGGATGCCTCTACTATAACAGAAAAATCTTTTGGATATACTGGCACAAAATTAAAGACTTTCTTAAATTGCGGTAAAATTTCCCCATACCCCGGGCCTGGAGAAGAGGAGGCGGGTTTTTAGGAAGAATTTAGGTTGAGATGTTACCATAGCGGCATAGCGGGAAAAAAGCGTCCGGACGGCGTCACGCCCGGACGGTAAATTTGGAGGAACGATTATGCACATTCTGATTATAGAGGACGAAAAAAGACTGGCCGAGACGTTGGCCCAGATTATGGAGGAGCAGCGCTATCAGACCGAGATCGTCAACAACGGCGCGGACGGGTTGGACTATGCCCTGTCGGGACAGTACGATCTGGTGCTGCTGGATGTGATGCTGCCCAAGCTGGACGGCCTGGAGGTGGCAAAGCGGCTGCGGGAGGCCCATATCTCCACCCCCATTTTGATGCTCACCGCCCGGGACGAGATCGAGGACAAGATCAGCGGGCTGGACTGCGGGGCGGACGATTACATGACCAAGCCCTTTGATTCCGGCGAGCTGCTGGCCAGAGTGCGGGCCCTGACCCGCCGCCAGGGGGAGGTGCTGGCCCAGTGCCTGACGGTGTCCGATCTGACCCTCAATCTCTCCACCCGGTGCCTCTCCTGCGCGGGCCGGTCGGTCCGCCTGGGCTTTAAGGAGTTCGACGTGCTCCGCCTGCTCATGTCGGCCCCAAAGGCCGTCATTCCCAAGGAGGACATCATCACCAAGGTGTGGGGGATGGAGTCCGACGCCGAGGACAACAACGTGGAGGTCTACATCTCCTTTCTGCGTAAAAAGCTGAGCTTTCTCAATTCCAGGGTGACCATCGGCACGGTGCGCAAGGTGGGCTATCATCTGGAGTTCCCGCTGAGCTGAGGGGGGAGCGGCCATGCTGCGCAAGCTGCGATACAAGTTTATCCTGACCAATATGCTCCTGGTGAGTCTGGTGCTGCTGGGGGTGTTCAGCGGCCTGCTTTGGTACAACGCCAAATGGCTGGAGAAGGAGAGCCTCTCCACCATGCGCGCGGCGATGGAATGGGAGGAGGGAGACCCCGCCCGGTTTGAGCTGGACGTCCCGCCCGTCCGGGAGCAGCAGGAGGACGTCCTGGAAAAGCGGCAGCTGGCCATGCTCTCCGTCTTTGCCGTGGAGGTGGACGAGACGGGAGAGATACTGTCCTGCCACAGTCTGGACAGCGTCAGCGTCTCGGAGGAGCTGATGGAGCAGGCGGTTTCGGCGGCGCTGGCCGACGGACAGAGCAGCGGCACGCTGGAGAGCCTCCATCTGCGCTATCTGGTGCGGACGCGGCAGGACGGGAGCAAATCCATGGCCTTTTTGGATCGGGGCTGGGAGTGGTCCACCACGTTGGGGCTGATCCTGGTGGCGCTGCCGGTGGGGATCGTAGCCCTGCTGTGCTTTTTCCTGGTGAGTTTTTTCCTCTCCACCCTGGCCCTCCGGCCGGTGAGTCAGGCCTGGGAGCAGCAGCGGCAGTTTGTGGCCGACGCCTCTCACGAGCTCAAGACCCCCATTACGGTGATTCTGGCCAACGCGGGGCTGCTGATGGCCCATCCGGACGACACGATGGCCAACCAGAAAAAATGGATCACCTTTATCCAGGAAGAGGGCACGCGGATGCGGGGGCTGGTGGAGGATATGCTGTTTCTGGCCAAAAACGACGCCGCCCGGCAAAACGGGCCCATGACCCGGCTGTCCATGAGCGAGCTGGTGACCGGCTGCGTGCTGCCCTTTGAGCCGGTGGCCTTTGAGGCCGGGGTGGCGCTGGAGAGCGACATCGAGCCGGAGTTGAGTCTGGACGGGGATGAGAGCCAGCTCAAGCGGCTGGTACTCATTTTGCTGGACAACGCGGTCAAATACGCCGGAAAGGGCGGAAAGGTGTGCGTCACGCTGCGCAAGAGCCAGGACCGGCTGGCGCTGTCGGTGCGCAACAGCGGCAATCCCATCCCACCGGAGCACCTGCCCCATATTTTTGAGCGCTTCTACCGGGCGGACAGCGCCCGCTCCCGGGAGCAGGGCGGATATGGTCTGGGACTGGCCATCGCAAAGGCCATCGTGCAGAGCCACAGAGGGCGGATCACCGCCGAAAGCGACGCCGTCCAGGGGACCGTGTTCACCGCGGTTTTACCTACGGAGAGGAAAAAAGACTGGGTGGATCTGTTCTGCTGACGGCACAAAAAAGACGGCTATGAGGCGTAAAAGCTTCATAGCCGTCTTTTATAGCGTACAGACCTTATGGAGCGGGCGGCGGGACGAGACGCAGGGGCGGGCCGTCCAGCCAGACCACGCTTTGGCACAGGGCCAGAAGTTCCGGCTCGTGGCCGGAGAGGAGAATGGGGACGGACAGTTCCCTCATCCGGGTCAGGATGCGCTTTGCTCTGTCCCGGTCCACGCCGGTGAAAGGCTCGTCCAGCAGGAAAAGGCCGCCGCCGCAGGCCAGCGCCCGGGCCAGGGCCAGACGGCGGCGCATCCCGCCGGAGAGCTGGGCCGGACGGGCGTGCTCCTCGCCGGTCAGCTCCACCAGCGCCAGCCAATGGGCCGCCTCCTGCCGTCTGCCGCGGGGAAGAACGTCGGTCAAATGCTCCTCCGCCGTGCGCCAGGGCAGCAGCCGGTCCTCCTGGAAGAGCATGGTCACCGGGCCGGGAAGGACAGCCGTCCCCTCGTCGGGGCGCTGCAAGCCGGCCAGGACCCGCAGCAGCGTGGTCTTGCCGCATCCGGAGGGGCCGGACAGGCCTACGATGCCGCGCTCGGGAAGCTGGAGGGAAAAGTGGTGCAGGACCTCCTTTTCGCCAAAACGAACGGTAATATTTTGGACGGAAATCACCCTTTGTCACCACCCTTCAGCCGGAGGAGCAGGGCCGCCAGACCCCGTTCCATGAGAAAGCTGAGGGCCAGCACCACCAGAGTCCAGGCAAAGAGCTCCGGCGTTTCCAGATAATATTTGGAGTAGTAGACCTGGGTGCCGATGGCCTGCTTTGGAATGCACAGCACCTCAGCGGCCACACCGGCCTTCCAGGCAAGGCCCAGGGCGGTATGACAGCCGCTGGCAAAGTAGGGGAGCACCGAGGGAATATAGACCAGCTTTACCGTTTTCCAGCGGCCGAAGCGGTAGACCTTGGCGGCTTCCAGCAGCAGCGGGTCCGTCTGCCGGATGCCCTGGGACACGTTGCCCCACACCACCGGAAGGACCATCAGGGCGGAGACCGCCACCGGCACCCGGTTAGTGTAGACCCACAAAAGGACCAGCAGGCTGAAGGAGGCCACCGGAATGGCGCGAATCACCCGGATGGCCGGGGTCAGAATGGCGTCGGCCCAGTCCCAGGCGGTGGTGAGCACCGCCAGCAGGGCGCCCAGAAGGGTACCCAACAGCATCCCGGCAAAAATACGCAGCAGGGAAGCCAGAATGGTCTGCCAGAAGGAGGCGGTGGCGCCCAGAGCGGCCAGCGTTTCCGCCACCTTGCGCGGTCCGGGCAGCAGGAACTCGGCATTGACCCGCCAGGCGGCAAAGGCCCATACCGCCAGCCAAAAGAGCAGCGCCGCCAGGACCCGTATTGTTTTATCCCTCATAATTCCTCCTGATCGAGCCGCTGCGCGCGGGGCGCCAGGCCCTTTTCCCGAAAAGGGCCTGGACCAAAAGGGGACAAGGGGGGATACCCCCCTTGTCAATCCCCCAGGTGCGCCGAGGCCGGGTGATGACAGGTACCCGTTCCCCCGCAGTTGCCACCTACATACAGAAATAAGACGTTTTTTGCGAAACTTACCGGACGAGCGCTTTATGAAAGCTTTCTTTGCCGTCCGGTTTTGCAAACTTACCGGACGAGCGCTTTATGAAAGCTTTCTTTGCCTACTTTCTTTCTCGAAAGAAAGTAGGGCGAAAGAAAGTAAGTTAGGGCATGTAGTAGAAGGCGTCGTCGGGGATGCTGCCGCCGATGGAGGAGGGATCAGCGTCCCACAGGACCTGATAGTACTCCTGGATGCTGAGCATATCCGAACCGGTGATGCAGACCAGATTGGCCTGGGGGATGGCGGCCTTGGCGATGGGCTCCTTGGGCACGATGCCGGCCTCCACCACCAGGGCGGCGGCCTCATCGGGGTTATCCCGGACATAGGCGATGGAGTCGGCGTATTCCTCCAGGAAGTTTTCCACCGCCTGGGGATTTTCCTGGGCAAATTCGGTGCGCACCACCACGCAGCCCATGGTCATGGTGCCTTCCGCGCCCGTCTGGGTCCAGGCGTCGTTGAGGTCGATGGCGGCGCGGATGTCGCTGCTCTGCATGAGCACCGAGGTGGCGGCGGGCACAGGCAGCATGGCCACGTCGGCGTCGCCGGAGAGCATCAGGGCGGAGACCTCCTCACCGGTGGCCTTCCACTCGATGGTCACGTCAACGCCGGGCTCCAGACCGTTGGCGCGGAGCAGGTAATTGAGCACATACTCGGGGTTGGCGCCCTGGCCGGTGGCATAGACCGTCTTGCCGGCCAGATCGGCGATGGACTGGATGCTGTCGCCGTTTTCCAGGATGTAGAGCACGCCCAGGGTGTTGAGGGCCAGCATCTGGATGGCGCCGTTGGTCTTATTATAGAGGGTGGCGGCCACATTGGTGGGGAGGGCGGCGATGTCCAGCTCGCCGCTGGTCAGCTTGCCGGTGAGGTCGGTGGGCTGGGCGGCCACGGTGACGGTGTAGTCGTTCAGGGTAAGGCCGTCGGTGTTGTCCGCCATCAGCTTGGCGGCGCCCATACCGGTGGGACCGCTGAGCATGGCCAGGTTGACGGCGGGCCGGTCGGCGGAGACGGTGGGTTCCGCGGAGGGCTGGGCGCTCTCAATCACCGGCGCGGCGGAGGGGGTGGACGTGGGATCGGCGTTCTGAGGGGCGCAGCCGGCCAGCAGACCGGTCAGCAGGGCCAGCGCCAGGAGCAGGGCGGACATACGGGTGCGATTCATACAAAGATCAATCCTTTCCATTTATTCTGAAACGGGAGCCGGCTGTGTGTGCGCCTGGAGGGCGTGCAGCCTGGCTTCCGCCAGGATCTCTACCGTTCGGCCCCGGCGGCTGACCGCGCCCGCCGCTTCCAGGGTATCGAACGCCCGGTACAGGGAGGCGCGGCTCACATTCAGCCGGGCCGCCAGGCCGGTGAGGGAGCAGTCCAGCGTCACCACCGCGCCCTGCCGCCGGTCCATCAGGTAACGGGCCAGCCGCTCTTCGGCGCCGCCGGCCAGCAGCTGGTCCAGCTTGTCGCTCAAAAAGCGGACCCGGCCGGACAGATAGCGGATATAGGCCATGGCTGCCTCCGGTACCTGGGCAAACAGGTCCTCCACCAGGGCCTGGGGAAAGAGCAGCACCGACGCATGGGTGCAGGCGGTGAGGGTGGTGGCATAGTTGCCGCTGGTGTGGAAGAGGGCCGCCGCGCCGAAGAGCTCGCCGGGCCGGAGGGTGTTGACGATGAGCTGTCCCTTGCGCACCTCCAGCTGACCGGCCAGGATCACCCCCAGACTGCGGGCGTAGACGGTGGGGGAGTAGACCACCGTGCCCCGGGGGCAGCGCAGCCGGGTACACCGGGGATCGGCCAAAAAGGCCTCCAGCGCCGGCCGGGACAGATTTTGGAGCAGGAAAACGTGATGCAGCGTCTCCCACTCCGCCTGGGTCAGATGTGCCGTCTCCAAGGCCGTCGCTCCCTTCTCTTGATCTGTCTCATTTGAGACAGACAACACTTTACACGTCCGGGGCGGAAATGTCAAGGGGGTGTCAGTGGAGCGAAGGGAGGTAGGGGCATAGGATGGGGTATGACCGGTGAGAGGAGGCTTTTTTATGCAGGCTGGTCCCATCTGTCCCCGTCCGCCCGACGGGGAGCCCATGAAACGTCACACGCCGCCCCGCACTCAGCCCCGCCCGGCGGAGGACTGCCGGGTGCTGGAGGCGCTGCTGCGGCAGAATCAGATCCTGCTGGAGCTTCTGGGGGCGATGAACGGATTGACCGCCGCGCTTTTGGCCCGGGAGCGGCGGCGGGAATGAATTTTGGCTCTTGCCGAACGGGCTGGGATTCGGTATACTATTCAAGAAACCCACAGACCCGTTTTTGACCAAAGAAAAGGAAGGTGTATGGCCTTAACATGGCGAAAAGAATCCTCCGCAGCGCCAAGCGTTCCCCGCTCAAGCGACTGTTCCGTTTGCTCTACCGCCTGTTGGTGGCGGTATCGGCAGTGATCGTGACCCTTTATGTGGCGTATCATTTCATCAGTGAGCAGCCCACCACCGCCCAGAACGGTACGGAGCTGCCCGTGGCCAACGGCGCCAGCGAGCAGGTGGCCGACATCAACGGACGCATCCGCAAGGACAAGACCTGGACCTTTTTGCTGGCCGCCAGCGACCAGGCCAGCGGCAACGCCGACACCATTATGGTGGGCATGTATGACACCGTCAACCAGAAGGCCGGGCTGGTCTCCATTCCCCGGGACACCCTGATGGCGGAAAAGCCCTATAAAATCAATTCGGTCTACCACGGCGGGCCGGAGGCCATGATGGCGGCGGTCTCCGATCTGCTGGGCATTCCCATCGACCACTACATCACGGTGGATATCGAGGGCTTCAAGGCCCTGGTGAACGCGGTGGACGGGATTGACTTTGAGGTCCCCGTGGATATGTCCTATGACGACCCCATGCAGGACCTGCACATCCATTTTTCCGCCGGCATGACCCATCTGGACGGCCAGGCCGCCATGGAGGTCTGCCGCTTCCGGCACAACAACGCCTGGGAGGAGCAGGTGGCCTATACTGACGTGGAGCGCACCCAGACCCAGCAGGCAGTGCTTTCGGCCATCGCCAAAAAGGTGCTGTCCAACCCCCAGAAGCTGGGGGAATACGCGGCGATTTTTTACGAATATGTGGATACCGATTTGACCTTAGGCAATTTCCTCTGGTTTGTGGAGCCGGTCACAGGATTTGACCTGTCCAGCGGGCTGTCCACCGCCACGCTGCCCGGCGACGGGACGGTCACCTACAAGGGCTATACGTACTGCTATGAGCTCTACCCCGAGGAGGTCCTGGAGATCGTCAACGAGATGATCAACCCCTACACCACCCCCGTCACCATGGAGATGACCAACATTACCCAGAGCTGAAGCCTTCCCGCAGAGAACGGCGGACAGCCTCCACGGATGGAGCTGTCCGTCGATTTTTTGCGATTGCCGCAAAAAAGTGTTTTATAGACGGGAAATTTGTGTTATAGTAATACCACTTGCAGCAGAAAGAGAGATGCTTATGGCGACCCAAACAAAACGACCGTCCTCCATGACGCGGCTGCTTTGGCGGAAGCTGCCCCTCACCGGACGTTTGACCGAAGTGCTGGTATGGACGAGCTTTGCCCTCATGCCGCTGCTCTCCTTTACGCTGGTGGAGCTGCTCAACTATAACCAGCCCTGGAGGACCTTTTCCGGCCTTCAGATCCTGCTGAATTTGCCCTGGTATTATATGGGGCTGCTGCTCTGGTATCTGATCACCGGACGGCCGCTGATGGCGGCGCGGCTCTCGCTGGCGTCGGCCTGGCTCATCGGCATGGTCAACCGCTATGTGGTGCGCTTTCGGGGGCGGATCATCTTTCCGGCGGACCTGCTGACCCTGAAAACCGCGGCCAATGTGGCGGGCAATTACAGCTATACCCTGGACGAGGTGCAGATCCGCACGGGACTGGTGGTTTTGCTGGTGCTGGCGGCCCTTTTTCTGCTGCCCGCCCGCAAGGGCCGGCGCAAGGGGATCTGGCGGATCGGCGTGCCGGGGCTGTCCCTTTCGGCGGCCTTTCTGCTCCTCTTTTTCGCCACCAACGCGGTGCCCAACGCGGGCATCAAGCCCTCCCTCTGGGCGACCCAGGGCAACGGCCTGGCCCTCAACTTTACCCTCTGTCTCCGATACAGCCAGGTGAGCCCGCCGGAGGACTACGGCCAGGAGACGGTGACCGCCCTTATGGCGGAGTATCCCTCCGACCCGGCGGTGCTGTCGGGAGAGGAGACCACGCCGGTCAACCTCATCGTCATCATGGACGAGGCCTTCTCCGACTTTTCGGTGCTGCCCGGGGTGGAGACCAGCCAGGACCCCCTGCCCTTCCTCCACAGCCTCACCGAAAATACGGTGAAGGGCTATGTCTATTCCTCCGTCTTTGGGGGCACCACCGCCAACTCCGAATATGAGTTTCTCACCGGCAACACCACCGCCCTTTTGCCCACCGGTACGGTGCCCTATCAGATGTACGTCAACGGCGAGACCCCCAGTCTGGTGGGTCAGATGAAGGACCTGGGCTATACCTGCGTGGCCATGCACCCCTATTACTCCTCCGGATGGAACCGCCCGGCGGTCTATTCCTACTTCGGCTTTGACGAGACCCATTTCCAGCAGGATTTTACACAGATTTACCGCATCCGGGAGTACATCTCCGACCAGACCGATTTTGAAAACCTGATCCGGCGCTACGAGGCCAAGGAGGCGGGGGAACGGCTCTTTGTGTTCAATGTGACCATGCAGAACCACAGCGGCTACAATCAGGCGTGGACCAACCTGGAGCGGGAGATCACCCTCACCCAGCCGGACGACAGCCGCTACACGGGAGACGGCGTGGACCAGTATCTCAACCTGGTCCATGAGACCGATCAGGCGCTGGCATATCTGATTGATTACTTTTCCTCCGTGGAGGAGCCCACCATGATCTGCGTCTTTGGCGACCACCAGCCTCAGGTGGAGACCTCCTTTTATCAGGTGGTGCTGGGCAATGCGCCCGCCATGGAGGAACTGCAAAAAAAGCAGATGACCCCCTTTTTCATCTGGGCAAACTATGATATTCCCGAGGCGGAGGGGATGGAGCTGTCCATCAACTATCTGTCCGCCCTGCTGACCGAGACGGCCAACCTGCCCCAGACCGGGTATCAGAAGTTTCTGCGCCGGCTGGAGACGGCGCTGCCGGTGATCAACGCGGTGGGGCTCCGGGACGCCGCGGGCGTCTGGACGGACGACCCGGAGGCCCTGTCCCAGGAGGCCCTGGCGGGATACTCGGAGTATGATATGCTGGTGTATAACCAGGTCTTTGACGCCCGGAGCTGGGCGGAGGATTTTTATACCCTGTCCTAGGCGTAAAAAGCGGAGGAAAATGGGCGCCGCTCTTGCAAAGTACAAAAAAGATGATATACTAGATTTTGCCTTATATTTACTAAAGAGATGGAGTTGAACCACCATGAAACGAACCACTGTGGCGCAGATCTTTGCCGACCAGGGGGCTTTTGGCGGCCAGACCGTGACGGTCTGCGGCTGGGCCCGTACCATCCGGGATATGAAGACCTTCGGATTTATCGAGCTCAACGACGGCTCCTGCTTCCGTAATCTTCAGATCGTCTTTGCCGACAACGAGGTGGAGAACTTCAAGGAGATCGCCAAGAGCAGCGTGGGTACCGCCTTTGTCATCACCGGTACGGTGATCCTCACCCCCGGGGCCAAGCAGCCGCTGGAGCTGCGGGCCGCCTCCGTCGCCGTGGAGGGTCCCTCCACCCCCGACTATCCCCTCCAGAAAAAGCGCCACAGCGTGGAATTTTTGCGTACCATTCAGCACCTGCGCCCCAGAACCAACCTGTTTTCCGCGGCCTTCCGGGTGCGCTCCGTCACCGCCCACGCCATCCACTGCTTCTTCCAGGACCAGGGCTTTGTCTATGTCCACACCCCCATCATCACCGCCAGCGACTGCGAGGGCGCCGGCGAGATGTTCCAGGTGACCACGCTGGACCTGGAAAACGTCCCCAAGACCGCCGACGGCGCCGTGGATTACAGCAAGGACTTTTTCGGCAAGAAGGCCAATCTCACCGTCTCCGGCCAGCTGAACTGTGAAAACTTCGCCATGGCCTTCGGCAATGTGTACACCTTCGGTCCCACCTTCCGGGCCGAAAACTCCAACACCCAGCGCCACGCCGCCGAGTTCTGGATGATTGAGCCGGAAATGGCCTTTGCCGACCTGAGCGACTACATGGACAACGCCGAGGCCATGATCAAATACGTCATCCGCTATGTCATGGACAAGTGCCCCGACGAGATGAATTTCTTCAACTCCTTTGTGGACAAGGGCCTCAAGGAGCGGCTGGAGCATGTGGCCTCCTCCGACTTCGCCCGGGTGAGCTACACCGAGGCCATTCAGATCCTGGAGGAGAACAACGACAAGTTCGACTTCAAGGTCTACTGGGGCTGCGACCTTCAGACCGAGCATGAGCGCTACCTCACCGAGCAGGTGTACAAGCGCCCCGTGTTCGTCACCGACTATCCCAAGGAGATCAAGGCGTTCTATATGCGCCTCAACGACGACGGCAAGACGGTGGCGGCCGCCGACTGCCTGGTACCCGGCATCGGCGAGCTGATCGGCGGCTCCCAGCGCGAGGAGCGGCTGGAGCTGCTGGAGGGCCGCATCCAGGAGCTGGGGATGGACCCCAAGGATTACTGGTGGTATCTGGACCTGCGGCGCTACGGCTCCTGCCGTCACGCCGGCTACGGCCTGGGCTTCGAGCGGATGGTGATGTATCTGACGGGCATCAACAACATCCGGGACGTGGAGCTCCATCCCCGTACGGTGGGCAACGCGGAATTTTAAGAAAGCCCCGCCGCCGGGCAGTAAGGAAGCGATACCATGTACGACACCCATATTTTCCTGGATTTCGAGATGAATCCCATCCCCCGGCAGTACAAAGAGGCGCGGGCCATCGCCAGAGCGGAGATCGTGGAGATCGGCGCGGTGAAGCTGGACCGGGACTACACCCTGGTGGACCGGTTTTCCTGCTATGTGCGCCCGGAATACAACACCATTACCCCCCGCATCACCGAGATCACCGGCATCACCCAGGACAAGGTGAAAAACGCCCAGCCCTTCGGTCCGGCCATGGAGGCCTTCGGCGCCTGGATCGGGGAGGGGCGGGGGCGGATCTACTCCTGGAGCCGCACCGACCAATACCAGCTCTATGACGAGAGCTGGCTGAAGGAATACGAGCTGCCCTGGCAGCTCAACCAGCGGTGGCTGGATTTTCAGGCGGTCTACACCCGGCTGATCGGCCTGTCCCGGGCCAATCCCCTGTCGCTGCAAAACGCGCTGGGGGCGGCGGAATACCAGTTTGCCGGCGCGGCCCACCGGGCGGTGTACGACGCGGAGAACTCCGCGTCTCTGCTCCAGCTGGTCAAGGCGGGGCGGCTGGCGGAGCAGGCCAAGGTGGTCATGGACCTGATGCACCCCAAACGGCAGGGCGGCTTTTCCCTGGGCGACGCCTGCGCCGATCAACTGAAGGCTTTTTTGGCCAGACAACAGGAATAAAAAATGCAGGGCTGCCCGTTATGGGCGGCCTTTGCTTTCCCATCGGATGGGTCTAAGAAAAAGGAGGTGTCCAATTATGCTTACCATACGGCAGATTGCCCAGCTTGCGGGGGTGTCCCGGGGCACAGTGGACCGGGTGCTCAACAACCGGGCCGGAGTCAATCCGGAAACCGCCGCCCGGGTGCGCCGCATCGCCGAGGAGGTGGGCTATCAGCCGAACATTGCCGGCCAGCTGCTGGCCGCCCGAAAGCGGGATCTGCGCATCGCCTTTGTGTGCTGCGATACCCCGGATACGGTCTACTTTCAGGATGTGCTCCGGGCGGCCCGGGAAAAAGCCGCCTCTCTGGAGCCCTTTGGCATCACGGTGAATTTCTATCTCTTTCAGGAGATGAGCGAGGGAGCCATCACAGAGGTGCTGGCCCGCCTGGAGGCGGACAGGCCGGACGGGGTGGCCCTTCTGCCCATGACGGTGCCGCCGGTCCAGAGCTTTATTTCCCGTATGGAGGAGCGGGGCACACCCATGGTCTTTTATAACGCCGACTATGCGGCCAAGCGGCTTTGCTATGTGGGCTGCGACTATATCCAGGCCGGCCGGGTGGCGGCGGGGCTGACGGCCCTGTGTACCGACCGGAAGGGCACGGTGCTCTTTCTCACCCACCATGACCTGGAGAGCCCCCCCTATCTGGCCCGGAGCCAGGGCTTTCGGCAGGAGCTGGTCCGCTATCCGGAGCTGCGCCTGTTCCAGGAGGAGGCCGTGGTGTTCCAGAACGAGGACTGCACCCAGGCGGTGGAGACGGTGCGCCGCCATCCGGAGATCAACGCGGTGTACATCGTGAATTTGGGCGACTTCTCCATCTGCCGTTCGGTATACGAGGGGGCGGGACGGCCCCTCTCCATCATTACCAGCGACCTGGTGCCGGTCCAGCGGGAGATGCTGCGGGAGGGCGTCATCTCGGCCACCATGACCCAGCAGCCGGAGGTGCAGGGGGCTTTGCCCATTCAGATTCTGTCAGACTATCTCCTCTTTGACGAGCTGCCCCGCAAGGACCGATTTTATACCGACCTGAGCATCCGCATTGCCCAAAATATGTGACGGTGTTTCCGGTCCACAGGCGGCCGCGCCGCCGCGCCGGGACGGGTAAAGACCCGTTCCGGTGCTTTTTTGCCCATTTTTGAAATGGGAGACGTTTTTTTATACAAAAAGTCTGTGCCGTTCTTATGCAAAACGGAAAACCTTAGTAAAAATGGTAAGATACAATTGACACAGGAGGGGGAAAACAGTATCATAAGTTCTCAAAGAAACGTGCCCGAGCACGAGTACGGGAAAGCAACACAGAGCCGCCGGCAGGCGGCATTTTTTCCCGGAAGAGACCGGAATGAGGAAAAGGAGAATTTACCGTGAAGCATGAAGCGCTGATCAAAAAGATGACACTGGAAGAAAAATGCTCTCTCCTCTCTGGCGAGGGCAATTTTACCACCAAGGGGGTCAAACGGCTGAATGTGCCCCCCATGTTCCTCTCCGACGGACCGCACGGGGTGCGCAAGCAGGCGGGGGCCGCCGACCATCTGGGCCTGAACGCCAGCCTGCCCGCCACCTGCTTCCCCACCGCCGCGTCGGTGGCCAACAGCTGGGACCCCGCGCTGGGGGAAGAGATCGGCCGCTATCTGGGCGAAGAGTGCCTGGCCCAGCGGGTGAACGTGCTGCTGGGGCCCGGCCTGAACATGAAGCGCTCCCCCCTGTGCGGCCGGAATTTTGAGTATTTCAGCGAGGACCCCTATCTGGCGGGCAAGATGGCCGCCTCCTACATCCGGGGCATCCAGAGCAAGGGCATCAGCGCCTGCCCCAAGCACTTCGCCGCCAACAACCAGGAGCACCTGCGCATGGCCAGCGACTCGGTGGTGGACGAGCGCACCCTGCGGGAAATTTACCTCACCGGCTTTGAGATTGCCGTGAAGGAGTCCAAGCCCAAGTGCATCATGTCCTCCTATAACAGGATCAACGGGGTCTATGCCAGCGAAAACGCCAAGCTGCTCCAGGAGATCCTGGTGGACGAGTGGGGCTTTGACGGCTTTGTGGTCACCGACTGGGGCGGCTCCAACGACCACGCCCTGAGCGTGGCGGCGGGCAACCATCTGGAAATGCCCTCCACCGGCGGCACCAGCGATCTGGAGCTCATCGACGCCGTCCGCTCCGGCAAGCTGGACGAGGCCCTGCTGGACCGGCGGGTGGACGAATACCTCACCGTGCTGATGGACACCGTCATCCCCGAGGACACCGCCACCGCGTTTGACGTGGAGGACCACCACGCCATGGCCCGGAAGGCGGCCCTCTCCTCCGCCGTGCTGCTGCGCAACGAGGACAACATCCTGCCCCTGAAGGCGGGGACCGCCGTGGCCGTCATCGGCGACTTTGCCCAGACGCCCCGCTACCAGGGCGCCGGCTCCTCCATGGTCAACACCACCAAGCTGGACAGTGCCATGGACGCCATGCAGGAGAGCGGCCTTCAGGTGGTGGGTTATGCCGCCGGCTTCCTCCGCCATGGCGGAGAGGACCAGGCCAAGCTGGACGAGGCGGTGGCCCTGGCCAAGAAGGCCCAGGTGGCGGTCCTCTATCTGGGCCTGGACGAGATTGCCGAGTCGGAGGGCATGGACCGGGCCCAGATGCGCCTGAACGACAACCAGGTCAAGCTCCTCCACGCCGTGGCCCAGGTCAATTCCAACGTGGTGGTGGTATTCAGCGGCGGCGCGCCGGTGGAGATGCCCTGGCTGGAGGACTGCAAGGCCCTGCTCCACGGCTACCTCAGCGGCCAGGCGGGCGCCGGCGCGGTGGTGGACCTGCTCACCGGCAAGGTGAATCCCTCCGGCAAGCTGGCCGAGACCTACCCCATCCGCTACGAGGACACCCCCGCTTACCGCAACTTCCCCGGCGCCGAGCGGACCACCGAATACCGGGAGGGCCCCTTCATCGGCTACCGGTACTATGACACCGCCGGCGTGCCGGTGCGCTTCCCCTTCGGCTTCGGCCTCTCCTACACCACCTTTGCCTACGACCAGCTGGAGGTGAGCCCCACCCAGGTCCGTTTCCGCATCACCAACACCGGCGAGCGGGCCGGCGCCGAGATTGCCCAGGTCTACGTCTCCAGCCACGGCCAGGTGTTCCACCCGGTCAAGGAGCTCAAGGGCTTTACCAAGATTTATCTGGAGGCCGGCCAGTCCCAGACGGTCACCATCCCCCTGGACGACAAGGCGTTCCGCTACTTCAACGTCAAGACCGACCGGTTTGAGGTGGAAGGCGGTACATATGACATCCTGGTGGGCGCTTCGGCGGCGGATATCCGCCTTACCGGCAGCGTGGAGGTGGCGGGTACCGGCGCGCCCAATCCCTACGAGGGCCTCAAGCTCCCCAGCTACGAGAGCGGCAAGGTGTCCGACGTGCCTGACGCGGAGTTTGCCGCCCTGCTGGGCCGGCCCATCCCCCAGACCAAGTGGGACCGGACCCGCCTGCTGGACCGAAACGACACCTTTGCCCAGCTCTGCTACGCCAAGAGCTGGGTGGGCCGTCTGGTCTACCGGATTCTGAGCGGCAAGAAGAAAAAGGCCGAGGAGGCGGGCAAGCCGGATCTGAACATCCTGTTCATCTATAACATGCCCTTCCGCGGTGTGGCAAAGATGATGGGCGGCGCGTTCGATATGGCCATGGCCGACGCCCTGCTGGAGATCTTCAACGGCCATTTCTTCAAAGGCGTGGGCCATCTGCTGGGCGCCCGGAGCCGGATGAACAAGCGGATGAAAGCATACCGTGAAGCGCTGGCCAACGCCGGCAAGTAAGGAAAATCGGAGTGGGAGGTCACATCATGAGCAATCAGAATACCGGCGTTATGGGGGCATGGTCCCGGTTTGAGAAGAAATACCCGAAAGCGTCCAAATGGGTGCGGGAGGGCGGTCTGTTCGTCATCGTCAGCAACCTGATCACCGTTATGAAATATTGTATCCTGCAATTTCTGCCCGCCGCCTTTGCCTGGCTGGGGGACGCGTCCTTCGGCTGGCCGGGCATCCCGCTGACCATGTTCGGCGAGACCTTTGAGTGGAACATCCTGGGCTATGACCAGGCCCACGGCGGACTGGGCTATTTCTGCGCCTACATGGTGGCCATGATCATCGGCGAGGTCATCAATTTCCCCATCCAGCGCAACTTCGTGTTCCGCAGCAAGGGCAAGCTGGGTCCCCAGATCGCCTGGTACTGCGTAGCCTTCTTTTTCATCACCTGCATCGTCAACTCCATCAACTGCATCTGGGTGGCGGTGGCCGGCCTGCTGGTACCCGACTATATCTACAACATCGGCACGGCGGTCCTCAACGGCGGCGTGTCCATGATCGTGTTCTTCTTCGTCAACAAGAAGATCTTCCCCGAGGGAGAGGCCAAAAAGTAAACGGACACATGAGTGAAAAGCGGTATCGGCGGATTTTTCCGGCGGTACCGCTTTTTTGCCGGGAAATGCTTGCGCGGGGAGTGAAATCGTTTTATCATGTAATTAAATGATAAAAAGAGCGGAGAGAGGGGGGCGTGCCCTGTGCGCATTGCCGATTTACACATTCATTCCAGATATTCCCGGGCCACCAGCCGGGACTGCGTGCCCGACGCGCTGGATTTCTGGGCCCGGCGGAAGGGGATCGACCTGGTGGGGACGGGGGACTTTACCCATCCGGCCTGGCGGGCGGAGCTGGCCGAAGCCCTGGTCCCGGCGGAGGAGGGGCTTTATACCCTGCGGCCCGACCTGGTCCGGCCGGACGGCTGCCGTCCGGCGGGAGAAGCCCCCCGCTTTGTGGTGACGGGAGAGATCAGCTCCATCTACAAAAAGGGAGGCAGGGTGCGGAAGGTCCACTCCCTCATTTTGCTCCCCTCATTGGAGGCGGCGGAGGTGCTCTCCCGCCGTCTGGAGGCCATCGGCAACATCCGCTCCGACGGACGGCCCATTCTGGGGCTGGACTGCCGGGACCTGCTGGAGATCACCCTGGAGGCGGCGCCCGACGCGGTCTTTATTCCGGCCCATATCTGGACGCCCCATTTTTCTCTGTTTGGGGCCTTTTCCGGCTTTGATACCATGGAGGAGTGCTTCGGCGATCTGACCAAGCATATCCACGCCCTGGAGACGGGCCTCTCCTCCGATCCGCCCATGAACTGGCGGCTTTCCGCCCTGGACGGCTACCAGCTGGTCTCCCACTCCGACGCCCACTCCCCCCAGAAGCTGGGGCGAGAGGCCGATCTGCTGGACGTCCCCCTCACGTATCCGGATTTGGCCCGGGCGCTGACCACGGGGGAGGGGTTAACGGGCACGGTGGAATTTTTCCCGGAGGAGGGGAAGTACCACTATGACGGCCACCGGAACTGCCACCAGTGTCTGTCGCCCGCCCAGGCGGAGGGGCTGGGGGGCATATGTCCGGTATGCGCCAAAAAGCTGACCACCGGCGTGCTCCACCGGGTGGAGCAGCTGGCCGACCGGCCGGAGGGCTACCAAAAGCCGGACGCTCCGGTGTTTGAGCGCCTGGCGCCTCTGCCGGAGGTCATCGCCGCCTCTCTGGGTGGAAAGCCGGAGCACAAGGACAATCAGCGCCGGTATGAGGACCTGCTGCGGCAGCTGGGGTCGGAATTCCACATTTTGCGGGACGTGCCGGAGGCGGACATCGCCGCCGTGGCGGGTCCCTGCGTGGCCGAGGGGGTGCGCCGCCTTCGGGCCGGACGGGTGGAGTGGCAGCCGGGCTATGACGGGGCGTACGGCGCCATGACCCTTCTGACCCCGTCGGAGCGGGAGGCGCTGACGGGACAGGCCAGTCTCTTCGGGGTGGAACCGGTGCCGGTGAAAAAGAAGCGCTCCGCCGCCCGCCGGACGGCGCCCAGGGAGACGCCCGCCGCCGTCCCGACCCAGGAGTTCCGGCCCAATGAGGACCAGCAGCGGGCCATGGACAGCGCGAGCCGGGTGGTGGCGGTCATCGCCGGACCGGGCAGCGGCAAGACGGGGACCCTGGCCGGCCGGGTGGAGGCGCTGATCCGGTCGGGACGAAGCAAAGCGGGAGAGATTACGGCGGTGACCTTTACCAACCGGGCGGCGGGGGAGCTGCGGGAGCGGCTGGAAGCCCGTCTGGGCAAGCGGAAGGCGGGGGAGGTGACCATCGGCACCTTCCACGCGGTGTGTCTCACCCTGCTGGAGGAGGCGGGGGAGCGGTCCCGCCTGGGCGGGACCTACGAGTGCCTGGAGCTGGCCGGACGGACCATCCGGGCCTTGGGGGTCAAATGCAGCCCGGCGGACCTGCTGGAGGGGGTATCCCGCCGGAAAAACGGCCTGCCCGCCGGCGAGGAGCCGGAGGGCATGGAGGGGGCCTGCGCCTTCTATATCCGCCAGCTCCATGAGGCGGGCCTCATGGACTTTGACGATCTGCTGCTCCAGGCGCTGGCCCTGGCCGAGGCCATGCGGGGACCGGCCCAGCGCCGGTTCCGCCACCTGCTGGTGGACGAGTTCCAGGACTGCAACGACCTGCAATACCGGCTGGTGCGGGCATGGAGCCGGGGCGGAGCGTCCCTCTTCGTCATCGGCGACCCGGACCAGTCCATCTACGGTTTTCGCGGCGCGGAAAACTGCTTTGACAAGCTCCGGGCCGACTTTCCCGGCATGGAGGAGATTCTTCTGCGGGAGAACTACCGCTCCACGCCGGAAATTTTGTCCGCCGCCCTGGCGGTGATCGCCCACAACGGCGGTACCCCCCGGCAGCTCGCCGCCACCCGTCCCTCGGGTCCGGCGGTGCGGCTGCTCACAGCAGAGAGTGAGCGGGACGAGGGAATTTTCATCGCCAAGGAGATCATGGACATGGTGGGAGGGGGCGACATGCTCTCGGCCCAGCGGGCGGGGACGCGGGAGCGGGTACGGGGCTTTTCCGACATCGCGGTGTGCTGCCGCACCCGCCGGCAGGGACGGCACATCGAGCAATGCCTCCGCCGGGAGGACATCCCCTGCCTGGTGGTGGGCAAGGACGACGCCCTTTCCGACCCCATCGTACGGGGCGTGCTGTGCTTTTTCCGGCTGCTGCTGGAGCCGGAGGACACGCTGGCCCTGGAGGGCTGTCTGTCCCTGGTGTGGGAGTGCCCGGCGGATCTGATACGCCCGGTGTCCGACACCTGGAGCCGGGCGGGCGGCGAGGTTTTGCGGCGGGTCCAGGCGGTGGCGGACAGCTACGCCCAGGTGGGGAAGCTGCGCCGCTGGCTGGAGCTGTCCCACCGCTTTGCCCCCCGGGTGGAGCGGGAAAAGCCCTGGAAGCTTTTGGAGGAGTGGGGACAGAGCGCGGGCTGTGCCGGCTCGGAAAAGCTGGAGGAGCTGCACAACATGGCGGTTTTTTACCGGGATATGCCCTCTTTTCTGCTGGGGCTGACCCTGGGCGGCGAAGGCGACCTGCGCCGCCGGGCGGGACATGACTACGCCTCTGGGGCGGTGACGCTGCTCACCCTGCACGCCGCCAAGGGGCTGGAATTTCCGGTGGTCTTTCTGGCGGGCCTGCGGCAGGGTCTGCTGCCCCTGGAATCGGACCGCCGCCCCGCCGACCGGGCGGAGGAGCGCCGTCTTTTTTACGTGGGCATGACCCGTGCCAAGGAGGAGCTGCTCCTCCTCACCTCCGGGGAGCCCTCTCCCTTTTTGGCGGAGCTGCCGGAGGGGATCGCGCGTCAGGCGGCCCGTCCGCCCCGGAGAAAGGCGCCGCAGTCGGGCCAGATGAGCCTGTTCTGACATAGGAGGCATTTTTATGCGCTGTGAGACCATTACAATGGGGGAAAAGGCGTCCCTGACCCTCTACCTGTGGGACAATTCCACGGAGCTCTACGACGGACGGCTGCGGCCCGTGGTGCTGCTGTGTCCGGGCGGCGCCTACCGCATGACCTCCGACCGGGAGGGGGAGGGTATGGCGGTCAAATTCCTGGCCATGGGCTGCCATGCGGCGGTGCTGCGCTACTCGGTGGCGCCGGCCCGCTTTCCCGCCGCCCTGCTGGAGCTGGCCCGGGCGGTGATCCTCCTGCGGGACCGGGCGGCGGAGTGGTACGTGGACCCGGCGCGGATCGTGGTGCAGGGCTCCTCGGCCGGCGGACATCTGGCGGCCTGCCTGGGGGCCTTCTGGCAGGAGGAATGGCTCACCCGGCTTCTGGGGCGGGGGGCGGAGGATCGGCGGCCCAACGCCCTGATCCTCAGCTATCCGGTGGTGACCGCCGGACCGCTGCGCAACGACGAGAGTTTCCGCAACCTGCTGGGGGAGGCGTATGCGGCCCGGCGGGGGGAATTTTCCCTGGAGCAGCGGATCACGTCCGCCTTTCCGCCCACCTTTTTGTGGCACGGCGGGGAGGACACCAGCGTCCCGCCGGAAAACAGCCTGCTGCTGGCTCTGGCGCTGCGGAAGGCGGGGGTATCGGTGGAGCTCCATCTTTACGCCGTGGGCCAGCACGGCCTGGGCACCGCCGGTCCGCTGACCGTGAGCGCGGATGGCCGCGGCTTACAGCCCCGGTGCGCCGGCTGGATGGACCTGGCCGGGGAATGGCTGGAGGACCTGTGGCGGCGTCCAGCGGGTATGTAACAATTTCTTAACAATTCAAAAACAGGCGGTTTTTTCTGATTCGGTTTGGTTTCAGAGAAAACCGCCTGTTTTTGTTAAGATACTCCCTTTCATTGTTTTGGTGTAAATGAATTAAAAAGATTTGATTAACATTTCATTAATTGTTGAGTAAAACACTTGTAATATTTTCGGAAGATGGTATCATTACATTCCGAGCATGGGGGTGCCCCATGCGGCAGACACACAAGCTAGGATACGGGCCGTAAGGTCCCGTATGTTGGAATCGAGGAGTGTATATGCTTCGTTTCATCGAATATTTCAATCTGACCATTGCGGTGGTGCTGACGGCGGCCTACGCCTATCAGCTGGTCTACCTGTTCATCGGGTTCATCCGCCGCAACCGGCCCGACCACACCATCGCCAGCACCCAGCACCGCTTCGCGGTGGTCATCTCGGCCCGCAATGAGGCCAACGTCATCGGCGGACTGATCCGCAGTCTGAAAGAACAGCGCTACCCGTCGGAGCTGCTGGACATCTATGTGGTGGCCGACAACTGCACCGACAACACCGCCGCCGTGTCCCGGGCCGCCGGCGCCTTCGTCTACGAGCGGTTCAACAAGGTCCAGGTGGGCAAGGGCTACGCCATGGACTACCTCTTCCGCCGCCTCCACGCCGAGGGACGGGACGACTATGAGGGCTATTTCATCTTTGACGCGGATAACCATGTGGACCCCAACTTTGTGGCCGAGATGAACCGGACCTTTGATTCGGGCAAATACGCGGCCATCACCTGCTACCGCAACTCCAAGAACTTTGGCGAGAACTGGATCTCCGCCGGCTACGGCCTGTGGTTTTTGCGGGAAGCCCGTTTCCTCAACTTCGCCCGGATGCAGGTGGGCGGCAGCTGCGCCGTGTCCGGCACCGGCTTCCTCATCTCCGGCGACGTGATCCGGGAGAAGGGCGGCTGGCCCTATCACCTGCTCACCGAGGACATCGAGTTCTCCGTCAACTGCGCCCTGGAGGGCAAGACCATCGGCTACTGCGACAAGGCGGTCATCTACGACGAGCAGCCTACCACCTTCCGCCAGTCCTGGGATCAGCGGCTGCGCTGGTCCAAGGGGTTCTACCAGGTGGACGCCAAGTACACCGCCGGTCTGGTGAAGGGCTGCTTCAAGGGCGGCCGCAAGGGCTTTGCCTGCTACGACATGCTCATGACGGTGGCCCCCGGTATGCTGCTCACCCTGCTGGGCATTGTGTTCAACGCCATCATCCTGGTGGCCTGCCTCAGCGAGCCCCCCTACATCGCCGCCCTCATCATCGACGAGACGGTGAATTTCCTGGTCATGGCGGTGGTGAACTTCTATCTGGGCCTCTTTGTGTTCGGCGCGGCCACCCTCATCACCGAGTGGAAGCAGATCCAGATCCCCGCCAGACACAAGGTGCTCTATCTCTTCACCTTCCCCATCTTCATGCTGACCTATGTGCCCATCTCCCTCTCCGCGCTGGTGCGCAAGGTGGAGTGGAAGCCCATCTACCACGGTGTGGCCAGCAAGGGTCTGAAATCCGGTACGTAATGAAAAAGCTCCGCCTCCCGCGGCTGAAACGGGAGGCGGAGCTTTTCACAGTCATGCGGGCGGTCACAGGGGTCGCCCGGCCGTTCTTACGGAACGGATTGCCAATTACCAGATGAGGGTGGCGAAGTAATCGTCCGGCGTCTCGGCCCGGCGGATGAGGCGGGTGGAGCCGTCGGACTGGAGGAGGACCTCCGCCGAGCGGAGCCGGCCGTTATAGTTGTAGCCCATGGAGAAGCCGTGGGCGCCGGTGTCGTGGATGACCAGCAAGTCGCCCTTGTCGATTTTGGGAAGCATCCGGTCGATGGCGAACTTGTCGTTATTTTCGCACAGGGAGCCGGTGACGTCGTACTTGTGGTCGCAGGGGGCGTTTTCCTTGCCCATGACGGTGATGTGGTGATACGCGCCGTACATGGCGGGGCGCATCAGATTGGCGGCGCAGGCGTCCACCCCGATATACTCCTTATAGGTGTGCTTTTCGTGGGTGGCTCTGGTCACCAGACAGCCGTAGGGGGCCAGCATGAAGCGGCCCAGCTCGGTGAAGATGGCCACATTGCCCATGCCGGCGGGGACCAAAATCTCCTCGAACTTGCGGCGCACCCCCTCGCCGATGGCGGCGATGTCGTTGGCGGGCTGGTCGGGCTTGTAGGGCACGCCCACACCGCCGGACAGGTTGATAAAGGTGATCTCACAGCCGGTCTCTTCCTTGAGCTCCACGGCGGTCTGGAAGAGGATGCCGGCCAGGGTGGGATAGTACTCGTTGGACAGGGTGTTGGAGGCCAGGAAGGCGTGGATGCCGAAGCACTTGGCGCCCATGGCCTTGAGCTTGCGGAAGCCCTCGGTGAGCTGGGCGCGGGTAAAGCCGTACTTGGCCTCGCCGGGGTTGTCCATGACCTGGAAGCCCTCCTTGGAAGCGCCGATGGAGAAGGTGCCGCCGGGATTGTAGCGGCAGGAGATTTTCTGGGGAATGTGGCCGATGGTCTCCTGCAGAAAGTCGATGTGGGTGAAGTCGTCCAGGTTGATGGTGGCGCCCAGCCGGTCGGCCAGGACGAATTCCTCGGCGGGGGTGTCGTTGGAGGAGAACATGATCTCACTGCCCTGGAAGCCGCAGCGGTCGCTCATCATCAGCTCGGTGAGGGAGGAGCAGTCGGTGCCGCAGCCCTCCTCCCGGAGGATCTTCAAAATGGCGGGGTTGGGGGTGGCCTTGACGGCAAAGTATTCCTTGAAGCCGGGGTTCCAGGCAAAGGCGGCCCTGAGGCGCCGGGCGTTTTCCCGGATTCCCTTCTCGTCATAGAGGTGGAAGGGGGTGGGATATTGGGCGGTAATGGCCTGGAGCTGCTCCAGGGTGACAAAGGGCGTTTTCATGGGAATCACCTGATTTCTTGAGGATAGGCCGGCGGAGCCGACATTTTTTGACGTTCTTATCATATAAGCCGGACAGAATTTTGTCAATCACCGTTTGACGGCCTGGGGCATAAAGAAGGAAGGGAGGAGAGATACTGAGGGGGAAGTGGACTGTATCCTGTAATCTAATTTTTAATATTATATTATAAATTTATCTTGACTAGATTATAAGGTTGGTGTTATACTGTCACCACAGGAAAGGCATACAATCCTATAATCTGAAAGAATCTGGTGAGTCATATGAATCATGAACAGGCATTGCGCGGTACTTTCTGGTATCGCCATTTGGCGGGGGAAGGGACCCGCCGGCGCCGGCCCGAGGAGAAGGGCCGGGACCCCTATGACGGACTGCGGCCCTGGTCGGCCATTACCCACGGGGTAGGAGCCGCGCTGGCGGTGGTGGGTACGGCGGCGCTTCTGGTGCGCAGCGCCCTGCTGGGGCTGGATGTGTGGCACTGGGCGTCCTTTTTGATTTACGGTCTGTCCATGATCGGACTTTATACGGCCAGTACCCTCTATCACTGCGTCAACACCAGCGTAAAGGGCCGGGTGGCGCTGCGGAAATACGACCACTGTTCTATTTTCCTCCTGATTGCCGGGTCCTATACCCCCATCTGCATGGTGCCGCTGCGCACCTTTGGCGCCTGGGGCTGGGGGATCATCGCCGTCATCTGGGCGCTGACCGTTCTGGGCCTGGCGGCGGCCCTGCTGTGGATCAACGCCCCCCGGTGGGTCACCGCCGGTCTGGCCCTCTTCATGGGCTGGCTGTCGGTGCTGGCCATTTATCCCCTTTTGCAGGTGCTGCCCCTGGAGGGCTTTCTCTGGCTGCTGGCCGGCGGCGTGCTCTACTCCATCGGCGGCGTGCTCTACGCGGTCAAGTGGCCGGGCCGGAACAATCCCCGCTTCGGCTGCCACGAGATTTTCCATGTGTTTATCGTTTTGGGCAGCATCTGCCACTTTTTCCTGATGTACAACGTAATCGCCGTGCTTTGATGGCCGGTGAAGGGCGGACCGTCTGGGGCGGTCCGCCCTTTCTCATAAAAAATTTCTTAAAAGTAGCTTGGCTCCATTGTATTTTTTACGTTGCCGTGTTAACATGGTGGACAACCAGCCGTGCTCCGTGCGCGGCGAAGAAACAAGGAGGAATCGGTATGAAGTTTGGATGGAAACGCCTGCTGGCCGTGGGAACGGCCCTGGTGCTGAGCCTGTCCCTGTCCGCCCCCGCTCTGGCGGCCGGTGAGACCGCCGGCATCGCCGTGCAGCTGGACGGGTCCAATGTGACCTTTATCGACGCGGTGCCGGAGGTCAAGGATCAGCGGACCTTCCTGCCCTTCCGGGCGGTCTTTGAGGCCATGGGCGCCACGGTGGATTGGCATGACACCACCGTTACCGCCGTCCGGGGCGACACCACGATTACCATGCAGCTGGGCAGCACCGCCGTCACCGTGCAGGAGGGGACCTCCACCCGCACCGTCTCCATGGACGTGGCTCCCTATGTGAAGAACAACCGTACTTATGTCCCCATCCGTTTTGCCGCCGAGGCCTTCGGCTGCAACGTGGGCTGGGATCAGGCGGCCCAGACTGTCCTCATTCTGGACCCGGAGGGACTCATCGGCGACGCCACCTTTGAGATCATGAACGCCGCCATCGCCGGCCAGGAAAAGCCCCAAGGCAATCAGGCTCTGGACGGTGACTTTCGCATCAGCATGAACATGGGCGCGGACGGGACCTACGACATGACCGGCGAAGTCTCCGGCGTGGCCAGCCAGACCGCCATGGATCTGGCCATGTCCATGGATCTCTCCGCCCTGGCCCAGGAGATGACCGCCGAGGACCTGGGCGTCACCGAGGCCCAGGCCGACGCCGTCCGGGATTATATGGAGGATATCCTGAAGGACGCCTCCTTTGCCATGCGGATGGATTTGGATCAGGGCAGCTGCTATTTTAATGTGCCCATCCTGGCCGAGTTCCTGGCCGAGCAGGGAGTGACGGAAAACACCTGGTATAGCCTGGACCTGAGCGGCCTGGGCCTCACCGGCCTGACCGCCGCCCAGACCGTCACCATGGAGGATCTGCTGGACCAGATGCTCACCGGCACCCTGGACAACGCCGCCGTGGCTCAGAGCCTGGCGTCCACGGTGCGGATGTATGCGTGCCTCTTCCAGGATGCGGCGTTCACCCGTTCGGGGGACACCTATACCGCCGTCTACGAGGGCGCCCAGATGGGGATGGCCATGGAAACCAAAACCGTGATCCGCATGGACGGAGACAAGCTTCGGGACATCTCCATGGACATGACCATGTCCGCGGCGGGGACTGCCGTGACGTATGACATCACCGCCTCCACCACCAAGGTGGACATGACCATGACCATGTCCGAGCCCACCACCGGGATGGAGATGAAGATGGACTTTGCCATGTCCGTATCCGCCACCACCAAGGCCCCGGAGACCGGCCTGCCCGCCGGCGCCCAGGAGGTATCCCTGGAGGCGCTGATGGCCCAGGCCATGTCGGCGGATCTCTGATCTCAGTCCGCGCTTTTGCCCCAGCCGCCGGAGGAAACCGCCTCCGGCGGCTTTTTGCACGGAAAAAGCCCCAATTTTAAGAAATATTTTAATAGGATATGGCGGGAGAATATGATACAATAATCTCTGCCATATGTGGACATTGCATCGTGAAGGAGAGAAACCATTTTGGAACTTTTGGAGTGGCTCACCGCCAATCAGGGCGGCGAGTTTGTTTTTACCATGCTGGTGGCCATGGTGCCCATCATCGAGCTGCGCGGCGCCATCCCCTTCGGCGTGGCGCTGGGGCTGTCGCCGGGCACGGCCATGCTGGCCAGTATTTTGGGCAACGTGATCCCGCTGCCCTTTATCGTGGTCTATATCCGGCGCATTTTTCTGTGGATGCGCCGCCGTCTGCCTAAGCTCAATTCCCTGGTGGATAAGATGGAGAAAAAGGCCCACCTGAAGGGGGCGAAGGTGACCCGCTATAAATATTTGGGCCTGACCATTTTCGTGGCCATCCCGCTGCCCGGCACCGGCGGATGGACCGGCGCGCTGGTGGCGGCCTTTTTGGATATGCCTTTGCGCAAGGCGGTGCCCGCCCTGTTCAGCGGGGTGGCCATTGCCGGCTGCGTGGTCACCTTTTTGACCTATGTGGTCCAGGTGACCATCCTGTAAGGGACCGTTTTTGCCCGGTCGGCATAGGATGGTCCGGAGGTGAGGGCATATGGAGACCATTGCCCAGGCGGCGCTGGCGCTGCTGGCGGCGGCCGGACTGCTGGCGCTGGCGTGGCTGTGCTTTGGACGGCTGCTGCTGCCCGGCCCGTGGACGGGCGCGGTTTACGCGGTTTTGCCCGGAAAGGGCGGCGGCGGTATGCTGGAGCAGCAGGTCAAGGCGCTGCTGTGGCTGGAGGGGCTGGGGGGCGTACGGCCCCGCATTTACATCGCGGACATGGGCCTGGATCTGCGGGGCCGGGAGATCGCCGCGGGTCTGGAACGCCGGTACGGCGTGGAGGTATGCCCGCTGGGCGAGCTGGGCGAGCGGCTGCGGAACGGAGTCTGAGAAAAGGAAGGGAATGGCTTGGAGCAGGGGGAAGGACAAAACCGCATCGAGGGTACGGTAGAGGCCGTGATCTATCAAAACGAGGAAAACGGCTATACAGTGCTGCGGGTGGACGCGGGAGAAGGCGGCCTCACGGTGGTGGGCTGTATGCCCGGCATCGCCCCGGGCGAGGAAATCGCGGTCACCGGCCAGTGGATGCGCCACGCCTCCTACGGGGAGCAGTTCAAGGCCGAGGTGGTGGAGCGCCGGATGCCCGCCGGCGAGAAGGCGGTCTATGAATACCTGGCCTCCGGGGCGGTGAAGGGCATTGGAGCGGCCACCGCCCGGCGGATGGTGGAGGAATTCGGCGCCGACGCCCTCCATGTGCTGGAGGAGGAGCCGGAGCGGCTGACGCGCATCCGGGGCATCACCCGGAAAAAAGCCCTGGCCATGGGGGAGGCATTCCGCCTCCAGATGGGGATGCGCCGGCTGCTGGAATTTTTGGGGGAAAACGGGGTAGAGCTCAAGCTGGCCATCCCCCTTTACCGCCGCTACGGCGACCGGGCCCTGGAGACGTTAAGGGAAAATCCCTATCTCCTGGTGGACCCGGAGTTTGGCGTGGATTTTTCCACCGCCGATACCCTGGCGCTGGCGGCGGGACTGGACGGGGAGGACCCCCAGCGCATCGAGGCGGGCCTGCTCTTTGAGCTCCAGCACAACCTGAACAACGGCCACACCTTTTTGCCCCGCCGCAAGCTTCTGCCCGCCACGGCCCAGCTGCTGGGGGTGGAGCCGGAGCGCCTGTCCGACGGTCTGGACGCCCTGACGGAGCGGGGAGAAGTGGTGGAGGAGCGGGTAGCGGGGGAGGACGCCTGCTATCTGGCGGAGCTCCAGGAGGCGGAGACCTATGTGGCCGACGTGCTGGGGGAGATGAGCCGCCGGGAGCTGCTGCCGCCCGACGGCCTGGACGACATCATAGAAGGCATCCAGAACGCCCAGGGCATCGTCTACGCGCCCCAGCAGCGGGAGGCGGTGGCCCTGGCCGCCCGGCGGCAGGTGATGCTCCTCACCGGCGGACCGGGCACCGGCAAGACCACCTCTCTCAGAGGGGTGCTGGCGCTTTTCGACGTTTTGGGGCTGGAGACCGCCCTGGCGGCGCCCACCGGCCGGGCTGCCAAGCGTCTGGGCGAGCTGTGCGGCGTGGAGGGGGCCACCATTCACCGCCTGCTGGAGACCCAGTTCGACCCCCATACCGGCAGGCTGGTCTTTGCCCACGACGAGCAGGACCCCTTAAAAGTGGACGCGGTCATCGTGGACGAGACCTCCATGGTGGACGTGCCCCTGATGCGGGCCCTTCTCTCGGCCCTGCGGCTGGACTGCCGGCTGGTGCTGGTGGGCGACCCGGATCAGCTGCCGTCGGTGGGACCGGGGAGCCTCTTTGCCGATCTGATCCGCAGCGGGGTGCTGCCCATGGTGCGCCTGACCGAGATCTTCCGTCAGGCGGCCCAGAGCGCCATCGTGCGCAACGCCCACAGCGTCAACCGGGGGATCTGTCCGCCGCTGGACAATACCAGCAGCGACTTCTTCTTTCTCCGGCGGCGGGACAGCGTCCGCACGGCGGAGACCATCGTGGAGCTGGTGGAACGGCGTCTGCCCCGCAATCTGGGCATCCCGCCCGACCAGATCCAGGTCCTCTCGCCCACCCGGCGGGGCACCGCCGGCACCGCCGCGCTGAACCGGGCCCTCCAGGCGGCGGTGAATCCCCCCTCGGCGGACCGGGCGGAGCGCCGCTTCGGGGAGTATATCTTCCGGGAGGGCGACCGGGTCATGCAGGTGCGCAACAACTACGACGTGATGTGGCAGGAAAAGGACGGTTCCGCCGTAGGCATGGGGATTTTTAATGGGGATATTGGCCGGATTACCTCCATCGACAACCGGAACGAGGTCATCACCGTGGACTTTGACGGCCGTCTGGTGGAGTATAGCCCCGATATGCTCCTGGAGCTGGAGCCGGCCTACGCCATCACAGTGCACAAGTCCCAGGGCAGCGAATACCGGGCGGTGATTCTGTCGGTGTGCGACGGCCCCCCCATGCTGCTCACCCGGGGGGTGCTCTATACCGCCATCACCCGTGCCCGGGAGCTGCTCATCCTGGTGGGGGAGGACCAGGTGGTGGCGCGGATGACGGCCAACGACCGGCAGCAGCGGCGCTATTCCGGGCTGCGCTGGCGGCTGGGACAGGAATTTTAAGCGTGCGATTGCACGCTTTTCTCCCCAAGCGGAAAAAAGATTCCATAGGATATACATAAAATGCGTGCGATTGCACGCGATGAAGGGCATGATAGGATGAACAGAGAGATCAAGCATCTGGGTCTTCGGATCAGTCCCCAAGTACACCGGAAGCTCCACTACATCGCCGAGTATGAGGGCCGTACCTTGAATGGACAGGTTTACTATCTCATCCAGAAGTGTGTGCGGGAGTTTGAACAGGAGCATGGCGCCATCCATGAGGAGGAGCTGTTATGAGCGGGCCGGTGCGGGTCCTGCTGGACCTTTTCTTTCCCCCAAAATGTGTTTTCTGCGCAAAGCCTCTCCGACCCGGCGAGCGGGAGGTGTGCGTCCACTGCGCGGGCCATCTGCCGTGGCTGGCCGGCGAGAAGGCCGTGCGGACGGCGGGCGACTGTTCCCAGGTGGTCTCCCCCCTGCGGTATGAGGGCCCGGTCCGCGACTCCATCCGGCGGTACAAATTCGGCGGCCGGCGGGGCTATTCGGGCGCCTACGGCAAGCTGGTGGCGGGGGCGGTGCGCACCCACCTGACGGGCCGGTATGACGTGATCTCCTGGGTGCCCCTGTCGGACAAGCGCCGGAAGGAGCGGGGCTACGATCAGGCCTTTCTGCTGGCTACGGCCACGGCGCTGGAGCTGGGCGACGTGGCGGTGGAGACCCTGCGGAAGGTGCGCCATGTGGACGCCCAGTCCGGTCTGGTGGCCGACGCGGCCAGAGCGGCCAATGTGAAAAACGCCTACGCGGCGGTGGACCCGGAGCTGGTGGAGGGCCGCCGGGTGCTCCTCATCGACGACGTGGTGACCACCGGCTCCACCCTTTCGGAATGCGCCCGCACCCTGCTGGCGGCGGGTGCGCTGGAAGTGGTGGGCGCTACGCTGGCGCGTGCCCGTTAAGGGTGGTAAACAGGACTAAAATTGTGAAAAAACACGGTTGAAATGTGGAGGCGTTCTCTTTATAATGATAAGAGATTGCAGGGAGCTATTTACCATGCACTTTCACCAAATCGGGTTTGTATACAGGGAAAATGTGAATTTTTACGTTGAGGTGTAACTATGTTCAGCAAGGATATCGGAATCGATCTGGGCACCGCCTCCATCCTGGTCTATGTGGCCGGGAAGGGTATCGTCCTCCAGGAGCCGTCGGTGGTGGCCCTCCATAAGGATACGGGCAAGCTTTTGAAGGTGGGCACCGAGGCCAGCGAGATGCTGGGAAAGACCCCGGGCAACATCGTGGCCATTCGTCCCCTGCGGGAGGGCGTCATCTCCGACTATGACATGACCGAGAAGATGCTCAAGGAGTTCATCCGCAAGGTGACCTCCTTCCGGCTCTTCAAGCCCCGCATCATCATCTGCGTTCCCTCCGGCATCACCGAGGTGGAGGAGCGCGCCGTCATCGACGCCGGTATCCAGGCCGGCGCCCGCCGGGTCTACCTCATCGAGGAGCCCGTGGCCGCCGCCATCGGCGCCGGCATCGACATCGCCAAGCCTGACGGCCACATGATCGTGGACATCGGCGGCGGCACCAGCGACATCGCCGTCATCTCTCTCTCCGGCATCGTGGAGTCCACTTCCATCAAGATTGCCGGCGACCAGTTTGACGAGGCCATTGTGAAGTATATCCGCCGCAAGCATAATGTGCTCATCGGCGACCGCACCGCCGAGGAGCTGAAGATGAAGATCGGCTGCGTGTTCCCCCGTCCCGAGGAGACCAGCATGGAGATCCGCGGCCGCTGTCTGATGACCGGCCTGCCCCGTGTCTTTACCGTCACCTCCAGCGAGATGATCGAGGCCTTCGAGGAGCCCGCTACCCGCATTCTGGAGGCCATCCACGGCGTGCTGGAGCGTACGCCCCCCGAGCTGGTGGCCGACATCGCCACCAACGGCATCGTGATGACCGGCGGCGGCTCCCTGCTGTGGGGCTTTGACAAGCTCATCGAGTCTCACACCGGCATCGAGACCCATGTGGCCGACGACGCCATCTCCTGCGTGGCGCTGGGCACCGGCAAGAGCCTGGAGTGGGTCAACGAGATGCAGGACGGCACCATCAACCTCTCCCGCCGCAAGCAGATGAACTAAATCCCTCAAAAGGGCAAAGAAGCCCCGGACCGTTTTCCATAAAACGGTCCGGGGCATTTTTTATAGTGTGCGGACGTAGCGCAGGTCCACACAGGTCATATCATGGGGAAAGGGGATATCCTGGTGAGTGCCGTCCCAGGCAAAGCCGTGGCGGGCATAAAACCGGCGGGCGCCGTCGTTTTCCCGCAGGACAAAGACGGCGCAGCCCGGATATCCGGCCCGCTTCAGCCGGGCCAGGGCCTCGGTCATCAGGAGAGAGCCGTAGCCCCGGCCGGTTTCTGACGGTTCGGTGTAGAAGGAGATGAGCTCCCCCCAGCCCTCATAACCGGCGGCGTCGATCACCAGCCCCTCGCTCTGCCGGGGGCTGGGACCGCTCCGGATGGGTCCGTAATTGCAGCAGGCCACCGGTGTTTCCGCCCGATAGAGCAGCAGGCCGTGGCACCGGCCCGTCTCGTAGTCCTGCCGAAAATAGGGGACCCAGTGGTCCTCGGTAATCACGTCCCGGAGGTAATCGTCGGGCACATGGCCGGGGTAGGTCTTGCGCCAGCCCCGGGCATGAATGGCGCTCATGGCCCGAAACTGTTCCTCCGTGGCGGCGTCAACAAAGCGCAGGCCTTCCATGGTCACGCCTGCACCGTCTCGCGGGGCGCGGAGCGGGTCTCTTCGGCCTCCTTGGCCAGAGCGCGGGCGTTGGCCAGCATGAGCTTGATGCGGTTTTCCTGGTTGATTTTGGTGGCGCCGGGGTCGTAGTCGATGGCCACGATGTTGGAGTTGGGATAGTCGTCCTTCAGCCGGCGGATCATACCCTTGCCCACGATGTGGTTGGGCAGGCAGCCGAAGGGCTGGGTGCAGACGATGTTGGGGGTGCCGGAGTGGATGAGCTCCAGCATCTCGGCGGTGAGGAGCCAGCCCTCGCCCATCTTGTTGCCGTCCCCCAGGTAGCCCTTGATGAGGCGGTGGAGGTCGTCAAAGTCGCCGGGGGCCCGGAAGCCGTTGCGCTTGAGGGCGTCGATCATGGCGTGCTGGTACTTTTTGCAGTAGTCCATCATAAAGCGGCAGACCGCCTGCTTGATCCACTTGCCGCCGTAGAGGTCCACGTCCACATCCCGGTTGTAGATCTTGAAGATGAGGAAGTCCACCAGGCCGGGTACCACCGGCTCGGCCCCCTCGGCCAGGAGGAAGTCGTTGAGGTTGTTGTTGCCCAGGGGGGAATATTTCACATAAATTTCGCCCACCACGCCCACGCGGACCTTCTGCTCGCCGGTGACGGGGACGGTTTTCAGGTGGGTGAGGATGCGGTCGAAGTTGCGCTGCATACTCTTGTAGGTCATGCCCTTACCCTGGGCCATGTCCTCCAGGAGGAAGTCCAGGCAGTGCTCCACGGCCTTGTCGGTGTCGCCCGGGTTGATCTCATAGGGCCGGACCTGGTTGGCGGCGGCCATGATAACGTCGCCGTAGTAGACGGCGAAAAGGGCCTTGCGCAGAAAGCCGATGGTGAGCTTGAAGCCGGGGTTATGCTCCAGGCCGGACAGATTCACCGAGATGACGGGCACAAAGCCCAGACCGGCCTTTTCCAGGGCCTTGCGGAGCATATGGATGTAGTTGGAGGCGCGGCAGCCGCCGCCGGTCTGGGTGATGACCAGCGCCACCTTGTGGGGGTCGTAGTTGCCGCTCTGCACGGCGGAGATGAGCTGACCGATGACCAGGATGGCGGGGAAGCAGGCGTCGTTGTGGACGTACTTCTGGCCCGCGTCAATGATGGCCTTGCCGGTGGTGTTGAGCATCTCCACTTTATACCCCTCGTTCTGCATGATGCGCACCAGCATGGCGAAGTGGTCGGGCAGCATCTGGGGGACCAGGAGGGTATATTCTTTTTTCATCTCCTTGGTGAAGAGAAGCCGGCCGGTCTGATCGTAAACAAGTTCTGCCATAAAACCAAAGTTCCTTTCGGCAAAAATGAAAAATAGGATGGCTTAGTGTTCCGCGGCGTCCTTGCGGGCCTCCATGGCGGCCATGAGGGAGCGGATGCGGATGGTGACGGCACCCAGATTGCTGATGTCGTCGATCTTCAGCTGGGTGTAGAGCTTGCCGCCCTCTTCCAGGATGGAGCGGAGCTCGTCGGTGGTGATGGCGTCGGTGCCGCAGCCGAAGCTCACCAGCTGCACCACCTGCATGTCGGGCTGGGTGCAGACATAGCGGGCGGCGTTGTACATGCGGCTCTGGAAGGTCCACTGGTTGAGCACCTTCCGGGGGGCGTAGCCCTCCAGGTAGGAGAGGGCGTCCTCGGTGACCAGCACAAAGCCGAAGGAGGTGATAAGGTCGTTGATGCCGTGGTTGATCTCCGGGTCGATGTGGTAGGGACGGCCGCAGATGACCACCACCGGCATGTTGTGCCCTCTGGCGTACTCCACATACTGCCGGCCGGTCTCCCGCACGTCCTGCACGTAGGCGTCATAGGCCTCATAGGCGGCCTTGACGGCGGCCTTGGTCTCCTTTTCCGGGATGCCGAACTCGGCGGACATGAGCTTGGAGATGCGCTTGGCAAAGTCCTTGTGCCGCCACAGGCCCACATAGGGGTCGAGGAATTTGGTTTCCTTCAGGGCGGGGACGTTAGCGGCCAGCAGCTCGGGGTAGTAGGCCACCACAGGACAGTTATAGTGGTTGTCGCCGATGCCCTCGTCGTTGTTGTAGGACATACAGGGGTACCAGATGGCGTCCACCCCCTCCTCCACCAGGGCCTCCACGTGGCCGTGAAGGAGCTTGGCGGGATAGCAGACCGTATCGGAGGGGATGGTATGCTGGCCCTTGATGTACAGCTTGCGGGAGGACTCGGGGGAGAGGACCACCTCAAAGTTGAGCTTGGTGAAGAAGGTGAACCAATAGGGGAGGTTTTCGTACATATTGAGGCCGAAGGGGATGCCGATCCGGCCCCGGGCGCCGGTGCCGGTCCCTTTGCCGGCCATGGCGCGGAGCTTTTGGTATTTATAGCGCATCAGGTCGGGGTTTTCCACCTTTTCCTTGCCCAGGGGGCGGGAGCAGCGGTTGCCCGAGATAAAGCGCCGGCCGCCGTCGAACTGGTTGACGGTGAGGGAGCAGTGGTTGGTGCACAGGCCGCAGGTCACCGGCTTTGCGCTGTGGGTGAAGGTTTCCAGGGCCTTGGCGTCCAGGATGGCGCTCTTTTCCAGATGGAGGTTGCGGGCGGCCAGGGCCGCGCCGAAGGCGCCCATCAGGCCGGCGATGGTGGGCCGGGTGACGTTGCGGTCCAGCTCCTGCTCAAAGGCGCGGAGGACGGCGTCGTTGAGGAAGGTGCCGCCCTGGACCACGATATGCTTGCCCAAATCGTCGGCGTTGGCGGCGCGGATGACCTTATAGACGGCGTTTTTCACGATGGAAATGGAGAGACCGGCGGAAATGTCCTCCACACTGGCGCCGTCCTTCTGGGCCTGCTTGACGGAGGAGTTCATAAACACGGTGCAGCGGGAGCCCAGATTCACCGGATGGGGGGAGAAGAGGCCCAGCTTGGAGAAGGAGGCGATGTCATAGCCCAGGGCCTTGGCGAAGGTCTCGATAAAGGAGCCGCAGCCGGAGGAGCAGGCCTCATTGAGCATGATGGAGTCCACCGCGCCGTTGCGAATCTTAAAGCACTTCATATCCTGGCCGCCGATGTCGATGATGAAATCCACGTCGGGGTTGAAGTGGGCGGCGGCGTTGTAGTGGGCCACCGTCTCCACCAGACCCAGGTCGCAGGAGAAGGCGTTTTTGATGAGGTCCTCGCCATAGCCGGTGACGGCGGCGCCCTTGAGCTGGATGCGGTCGCCGCACAGGGCGTAGATTTTCTTCAGCTGCTCCAGCACGATGGCCACGGGGTTGCCCTGGTTGGAGTGGTAATAGGTGTAGAGCAGGCCGCCGTCCGCCGTGATGAGGGCCATTTTGGTGGTGGTGGAGCCGGCGTCGATGCCCAGCCAGGCGGGCCCGGCGTAGGTGTTCACATCCACCTCGGGGGGATGGTTGGCGTTGTGGCGGGCCAGGAAGGCGTCGTAATCCTTCTGGTCGGTGAAGAGGGGGGGCATGGTGTCCACGCTGGTGCGGGCGTCCACGCTCTCCTCCAGCAGCTTGAGGACCTCCTCAAAGGGGCGCTCCTCATAATCGGTGGCGCAGAGGGCCGCGCCGATGCCGGCGAAGCAGTCGCCGTCCTCGGGGAAGATGGCGTGCTCCTCGTCCAGGTGGAGGGTCTCCACAAAGCGCTGGCGGAGGCCCTGGAGGAAGTGAAGGGGGCCGCCCAAAAAGACGATCTTGCCCTTTAACTCCCGGCCCTGGGTGAGGCCGGCCACGGTCTGGTCCACCACGGCTTGGAAGATGGAGGCGGCCACGTCCTCCTTCCGCCCGCCCTGGTTGAGGATGGGCTGGATGTCGCTCTTGGCAAAGACGCCGCAGCGGGAGGCGATGGGGTAAATTTTCTCATGCTTGAGGGAGAGGGCGTCCAGATCGTCCACGCTGACGTTCATCAGGGTGGCCATCTGGTCGATGAACGCGCCGGTACCGCCGGCACAGGAGCCGTTCATCCGCTCCTCCAGGGCGCCGCCGAAGAAGATGATTTTGGCGTCCTCGCCGCCCAGCTCGATGACGGCGTCGGTGTCGGGGTAGTACTCCCGCACGGCGGCGGCGGTGGCATAGACCTCCTGGACAAAGTCGATGTCGGAGGCCTTGGCCACGCCCAGACCGGCGGAGCCGGTGATGACCAGCCGGACCTTTTGGCCCTTTAGCATGTCCTCGATGGAGTGGAGGGTCTCGCAGGCCCGTTCCCGGGTCTTGGAGTAGTGCCGCTCGTAGGAGCGGAAGAGGAGCTTGTTGTCCTCGTCCAGCACCACCACCTTGACGGTAGTGGAGCCGATGTCGATGCCGATACGTAAACTCATAGTCGTTTGATTCCCTTTCCAGAAATGGAACGATGTGACCGGGCACAGTGCCCAAATACATTATAAAAAAGAAAACAGCAAATTTGGCTGTATCCTACATGATAGTACATTTTTCAGCTTTTTACAAGTGGCAGACAAAAAATGAGGGGATATTTCCGTTTCAGAAGGAATGGAGCAGGAAAAAGTGCCTTATTTTCAGGGGAAATTGGAGCGTTTTTCAGGCAGAAGGACAAAAGGGCGGACCGCGGTAACGCCGCACGGAAACAAGGGGACAGGGTTGGAAAAGAACAGGCCGGAACAGCCGGCTGCGGACGGCTTCGGTGAAAACGGCGGGAAAGAGCGCTGCGGGAGGGGTCCCGCAGCGCTGCTGCCGGTGGGCTTATCGGGGGAAAGCGCGGCAGTTTTCCTGAAGGCGCCGGAAGAACTGTCCGGCGTGGTAACCATCCGCGGCGGCATGGGAGATGGTGAGGGCGGCGGGCATGGTATAGCGTCCATCCTGCCGGGCGTACCTTCCGCAGGTGACGATGGGGAAGAGGTTGGGGGTCCCGCCGGCGGAGAAGGTGGAAAAGCCGGTAAAATCCAGCCAGGGAGCGCAGCTCACGCAGAAGAAGTTGGCCGGCTGTCCGGGCCGGGCCTTGACGCCGTGGTTGCCGCCGTACCGCTCCACGGCGGCGGTAAAGTGCCGGTAGAAGGTGGAAAAATCCCCGTCGTACGCACACCACAGGTCGCTGAAGGTGTGGTCGTCCTCATGGAACACGGTAAAATTGGGATGGACCGTCTCCCAGATGCCGGGCATACCCTGGGGTGTGAGCATCAGCTTCATCTCGTCCATCTCGTTGACGGTCCGGGAGACGGCGTAGAGAAGGCAGCCGTAAAAGCGCAGAGCGTTTTGATGGGCAAAGTCCAGCAGAGGGGTCACATCCAGCGCGCAGGTGAGGGAATAGCCGCAGGGCAGGGTGTCCCGGTAGTAGGCGAAATGGTCCCGGCGGGGCCAGGCGGAGAGGTCGATGGGACGGAAGGGCGGGAGGTCAGGACACATAAAAATCCCTCCAATTCTGAAAAAATGCAAAAAGAGAATGGTTTCCTCCCTAGTTTATCACAGCTCGTCCCATGGGACAAGGTGGGGCTTGCCAAAGGGAGCCGGGGGCATTATAGTATAAGAATATCAGGAAAGTACACGGAGATGTCCCTATGTTGAGAAAGATATGCAGGCTGCTGCTGCGGCTGATCTTACTTTGTGCGGTATTGGCGGCGGTGTGTGCCGGTACGGTGGCGCTGCTGCGCTGGCGGGGCCACATCCTTCTGCCGGAGGAGAGCCATCCCCAGGAGTGGGAGGTATTTGGGGTGGACGTATCCACCTATCAGGGCAGAGTGGACTGGGGAGCACTGGCGGCCCAGGGGGTGGATTTTGCCTTCATCAAGGCCACCGAGGGCAGCTCCCTCCAGGATGTACGCTTTGCCGAGAACTGGGCGGGAGCGCTGGCGGCCGGGGTACGGCCGGGCGCCTATCATTTTTTCAGCTACGATACCCCGGGGGAGCAGCAGGCGGAAAATTTCATTGCCGCCGTGCCGGTGACCGACGGGGCGCTGCCGCCGGTGATCGATATTGAATTTTACGGCGACTATCTGGAGGAGCCCGCCGACCGGGAGAGCGCCCAGGCCATTCTGGACCCCCTTCTGGCGGCGCTGGAGGAACGCTATGGGGTAAAGCCCATCCTCTATGCCACTTACCGCTCCTATCAGCTCTATCTGTCCGGCGGAAAGTATGACGACTACCCCCTCTGGATGAGCAGCCCCATGGTCAGCCCTCTGCTGTGGGACTGGGATTTCTGGCAGTACAGCCATGCCGGCCATCTGGAGGGCTACGACGGCCACCAGCAGCGGATCGATTTCAACGTCTACCGCGGTTCCCGGCAGCAGTTCGACGCCTTCGGGCTGCCGTGAGGGGGATTCTAATAAAGATAAAAATATGTTATAATCCAATGGGAAAATACAACTTGTTTCAGGAGGAAACGCTATGAATCTTTATACAACCTTGCAGGAGAAGCTGTCGGCCCGCTGTCCGGCGCTGGAGGTGCGGGCAGAGGAACCCATGTTCCGCCATACCTCCTTCCGCATCGGCGGTCCCGCCCGTCTGATGGCCCTCCCGAAGTCGGAGGAGGAGGCCATTGCCGCGGTGGAGTGCGCCGCCCAACTGGGGATAGAACCCTTTTTTATGGGCAACGGCTCCAACCTGCTGGTCTCCGACGAGGGTTACGACGGCTTCATCGTCAAGGCGGTGGGCGGACTGGACACCCTGGAGCGGGTGGGCGAGACCGGCATCCGGGTGGGAAGCGGCGTGCTTCTCTCGCGGCTGGCGGTGTTTGCCCGGGAGAACGCCCTCACCGGTCTGGAATTTGCCCACGGCATCCCGGGCAGCGTGGGCGGCGCGGTGACCATGAACGCCGGGGCCTACGGCGGCGAGATGAAGGACGTGGTGGTTTCCACCCGGGTGCTAGACCGGGACGGCCGCGTGGAGACGGTCGCGGGCGAGGCCCAGGATTTTTCCTACCGGCACAGCGCCTTTTCCGATGAAAAGCGGCTCATTTTGTCGGCGGAACTTCAGCTTCAGCCCGGCGATCCCGGGGCCATCCAGGCCCAGATGGACGCGCTGGGCCAGCGCCGCCGGTTCAAGCAGCCCCTGGACGTACCCAGCGCGGGCAGCACCTTTAAGCGTCCCGAGGGGTACTACGCCGCCGCCCTCATCGACGAGTGCGGCTTAAAGGGCGTTTCCGTGGGCGGGGCCCAGGTGTCCATCCGCCACGCGGGCTTCGTGGTCAACCAGGGGAACGCCACCTGCGCCGATGTGCTGGCGCTGGTGGAGCGGGTGCGCGAGACGGTGCTGCGGGAGACCGGGGTGACCCTGGAGCTGGAGGTGCGCACGCTGGGCGTGTAAGTGAGGAAAAGGAGAGGTTTTCATGGAGTTTTTGGTGGTTTCCGGCCTGTCCGGCGCGGGCAAGAGTAAAGCGGCCTCCTTTTTGGAGGATATGGGATTTTATGTGGTGGACAATATGCCTGTTCCCCTGATCCCCAAATTCGGCGAGCTGTGCATGGCCAGTCCGGGGCGTTACCAGCGGGTGGCGCTGGTGAGCGACATCCGGGGCGGTCAGAGCTTTGAAGGGTTTTTCCAGGCGCTGGAAAATCTGGAGGAGCTGGGCGTGGCCTATCAGATTCTGTTTGTGGAGGCCAGCACCGAGACCATCATCAAGCGGTATAAGGAGACCCGGCGGATGCCGCCCCTGATGAAGGACGGGGAGAGCCTGGACCAGGCGGTCAACCGGGAGCGGACCGCCATGGCGCCGGTCCGCAAGCGAGCCCAATATATCGTGGACACCACCGCCCTCTCCACCGCCAAGCTGAGGGGGGAGATGCTCCGCCTCTTCGGCGACGGGAAGAACGACCAGGCCATGAACGTCAACGTGATCTCCTTTGGCTTCAAGTACGGGATTCCCATTGAGGCGGATCTGGTTTTTGACGTGCGCTTTCTGCCCAACCCCTTTTATATTGCCGAGCTGCGCCATCAGACCGGCCTGGACGAGCCGGTGCGGGACTTTGTGTTCCGCTACCAGCAGACCCAGGAATTTATGACCCATATGGAAAATTTGCTGGGCTTCCTTCTGCCCCAGTACGTGCAGGAGGGCAAGACCATGCTGGTCATCGCGGTGGGCTGCACCGGCGGTCAGCACCGGTCCGTGGCCATCACCCGGGCCCTGGCCGAATTTGTACGGCGCAAGGGCTATCACGCCAGCGAAAACCACCGGGATATGACCCGGGCGTGAGGGTCAGATACCAAATATTGACAATGGAGGTACCTTTATGAGCCTGCCTTACAGTCCGTCCGACCTCCGGTGGGACCGCGATGTGCGCATCGTGGCCATCGGCGGCGGCACCGGTCTTTCCACCATGCTGCGCGGCCTCAAGTACCACACCCGCAATCTCACCGCCATCGTGACCGTGGCCGACGACGGCGGCGGCTCCGGCGCCCTGCGGGAGGATCTGGGGATGCCGCCTCCGGGCGACATCCGCCACTGCATGGAGGCCCTGGCCAACGCCGAGCCGGTGATGGAGGAGCTGCTCTCCTACCGCTTTCCCGCCGACTCCGGCCGTCTGTCCGGCCAGTCCTTCGGCAATCTGATCTTGGCCGCCTTAAATGGCATTTCCCCCTCCTTTGACCAGGCCGTGGCCCGGATGAGCCAGGTTCTGGCCATTACCGGCCGGGTGCTGCCGGTGACCAACGCGGACGTGCAGCTGGAGGCCACCTTTGAGAACGGCACGTCGGTGGTGGGGGAATCAAAAATCTTTCAGTTCAAAAAGGAGCAGGACTGCCGCATCCGTTCGGTGCGGCTGCTGCCCGAGCGCCCCGCTGCCCTCCCGGCGGCGCTGGACGCCATCGCCAAGGCGGACCTCATTTTGCTGGGGCCGGGCAGTCTCTACACCAGCGTGATCCCCAATTTGCTGGTGGAGGGCATCTCGGACGCGGTATGCGCTTCTAAGGCGGTGAAAATGTACATCTGCAACATCATGACCCAGGACGGCGAGACGGAGGGCATGACGGCCTCGGAACACGTGGAGGCGCTGCTGCGGCACTCCGGGCCGGGGCTCATCCAGATGTGCCTTTGCAACTCGGCGCCGGTACGCCCGGGGCTGCTGGAGCGCTACAAGGAGGAGGACGCGGCGCCCATCGTGGTGGACAAAGAGCAGATCGAGGCCATGGGGGTGGAGGTCATTACCCGGCCGGTGTCCTCCGAGACCTCCGACTATGCCCGTCATTCCGCCGCCCGTCTGGCCCAGGCCATTTTGGACATCTACCGGGAGCGGGCCAGCACCCGTATTTTTTGAGGACTAACGGAAAGGAGAGGGGACGCTGTGTCCTTTGCGTCGGAGACCAAAGAGGAGCTGTGCCGCGGTGAGCTGTCCCGGCGGTGCTGCGCCCAGGCGGAGGCCTACGGGGCGCTGCTCTACTGCAATTCTTTTTCCGCCGGCGGGGTGCGCATCGTCACCGAGTCGGAGGCCTTTGCCGCCCGGCTGCCCCAGCTCTTTCAGAAGGCGTTCAAGGTGCGCTTTGACCGGAGCCCGGCGGAGGGGGAGCGGGGAAAGCGGGTCTTTTTGCTGGAGGACCGGGAGAAGCTGTCCCGGCTGTTCCAGACCTTCGGGTACGACCCCCGGGAGAGCGTGGCCCACCACATCAACTTCGCCGTTTTGGAGGAGGAGCACTGCCGCTCGGCCTTTTTCCGGGGGGCCTTTCTGGCCGGCGGCGCGGTGACCGACCCGGCCAAGCGCTACCATCTGGAGCTGGCCACCTCTCACTATAACGTGAGCCGGGAGATGACCGCCCTTTTGCAGGAGGCGGGCTTTTCGCCCAAAGAGACCACCCGGAAATCCAATTACATTACTTACTTCAAGCAGAGCGAGGCCATAGAGGGCTTTTTGATTCAAATGGGCGCGCCGCTGGCCGCCATGGGACTGATGAACGCCAAGGCGGAAAAGGCGCTGGTGGGGAGCGTCAACCGGCGGGTGAACTGCGAGGCGGCCAATCTGGACAAGGCGGTGGACGCCGCCATGGACCAGGTAATGGCCATCCGCGCCCTGGAGCGGCGGGGGATTCTGGCCGAGCTGCCCGAAAAACTGCGCACCACGGCGGCGCTGCGGGTGGAAAACCCGGATCTCACCCTCACCCAGCTGGCGGCCCTCTGTGACCCGCCGGTGACGAAATCCTGCCTCAACCACCGGCTGCGCAAGCTGGTGGAGCTGTCCCGCAGCTGACCGCTTCCACCGTACAAGGAAGGTGAACACCCATGACAGTCCTTCTCCATAGTCCTTTTCTGCCCGGTACGGTGCGGGCCAGGCTGAACGCCCACACCGCGCCGGAACGGAGTCTGAAGGGAAACGCTTTTTACTGCCGGTGGAAAAAGAACGGGGAGTTTGTCCTGGTTGCCACCACCACTTGGGGAAAGGTCTCGGTGTGCGCCCTGTTCGGCCGGCTGGAGCAGGAGGGGACGGGCAGCAAAATTACGGCCCGGCTGGGACTGTGGCCGTGGCTCACCGGCCTTTGCATCTATCTGGCGCTTTTTACGGCCTTTTTTCTGATGATGGCGGCGTCTGGGGACGGGATGCTGGGTCTGGTTTCCGGCCTCCTTTTCCTGGCGCTGGCCATCCTGTTTTTCTGTCTGCGGTACGGTATCCGGAAAGGAAGCCCCAGACTGCTGGACCTGCTCAAAACCGTCTGCGGCACGGATTAGGGAGGTTATTTTATGGATGAGATCAGATACATTGACCGGAAATGGATTCTCATTCCCGGTATCGTACTGGTGGTGTGGCTGATTTTCTTTTTCCTTCCAACGTTTTTGATAAACAAACCCTGGACTCTGGTGATATTTCTCATCAGCCTGTTCCCTGTGTATGGGTGCATCCTGTATTGCAGAACCAAGCTGAACTGTCCGGCCTGCGGGGCGCCCCTTTACGCCGTGAACTATCGTTATGTCGTTGAGCATAAGCGGGAAATCTACTGCGCCGAGTGCGGCCAGAAGATCCAGGTCCGATAAACCGCCGCCCTTTTCTATCTCTTATCTTTTATCTCTTATCTCTTATCTCACACAAGGGGTGCTTTATGTCCTTTGCCCATTTACATGTACATACCGAATATTCCCTGCTGGACGGCTGCTGCCGGATTAAGGCGCTGGCCAAACGGGTGAAGGCCCTGGGACAGGAGGCCGTCGCGGTCACCGACCACGGCGTCATGTACGGCGCGGTGGATTTTTACCGGGCCTGCAAGGCGGAAGGGGTAAAACCCATCATCGGCTGCGAGGTCTATCTGGCCGCCCGCACCCGCTTTGACCGGGTCCACGAGTACGACGCCGCTTCCAGCCATCTGGTCCTCCTGTGCGAAAACGAGGAGGGGTATCGGAATTTATCCTATATGGTGTCCCAGTCCTTTGTGGAGGGCTTTTATGTCAAGCCCCGGGTGGATATGGACCTGCTGCGGGCACACCACAAGGGGCTCATTGCCCTCTCTGCCTGTCTGGCCGGACGGGTGCCCAGGCTCATTCTGGGGGACAACTATGAGGGCGCCAAGGCCCACGCCCTGGAGATGCTGGACATCTTTGGGGAGGGGAATTACTACCTGGAGCTCCAGGACCACGGCATTCCCGCCCAGCGTCGGGCCGCCGACGGGCTCATCCGGCTCCATGAGGAGACCGGTATCCCCCTGGTGGTGACCAACGACGCCCACTACCTCACCCGCACCGACGCCGCCGCCCAGGATACCCTTATGTGCATCCAGATGGGCCGGACGGTGGACGACCCGGACCGGATGCGCTTTGAGACCGAGGAATTTTATCTCAAGTCCGAGGAAGAAATGGCGGCCCTCTTCCCCCAATATCCACAGGCGGTGGAAAACGCCGGAAAAATTGCGGACCGGTGCAATGTGGAATTTGAATTCGGGCGCTATCACCTGCCTGAGTTCAAGCTGCCCCAGGGCTGCACCGACGCCGACGCCTATTTTGAGCAGCTCTGCCGGGAGGGCTTTGCCCGCCGCTATCCGGACGCTCCGGAGGGCTATCTCCAGCGGCTGGAGTACGAGATGGGGGTCATCCGTCAGATGGGGTTTGTGGAATACTTCCTCATCGTTTCCGACTTTATCGGCTACGCCAAAGGGAAGGAGATACCCGTAGGTCCGGGCCGCGGATCGGCGGCGGGGTCCATGGTGGCCTACTGCCTGCGCATCACGGAGATCGACCCCATGAAATACGATCTGTATTTTGAACGGTTTTTGAATCCGGAACGTGTTACCATGCCCGATATCGACGTGGATTTCTGCATCCGCCGCCGGCAGGAGGTCATCGAATACGTCCAGCGGAAATACGGGGTGGACCATGTGGCCCAAATCGTCACCTTCGGCACCATGGCGGCCCGGGGCGCCATCCGGGACGTGGGCCGGGCGCTGAACGTGCCCTACGCCGAGGTGGACGCGGTGGCCAAGCAGGTGCCCAGCGGGCCTCAGAATCTCCATATCACCCTGGACGAGTCCCTGCGCCTGGTCAAGACGCTGCGGGAGAGCTATGAAAATGACCCCATGGTCCGGCGGCTCATCGACACCGCCAAGGCCATCGAGGGTATGCCCCGCCACGCCTCCACCCACGCCGCCGGGGTGGTCATCACCCGCCGGCCGGTCTACGACTATGTGCCCCTGGCCAAGAACGACGAGTCGGTGGTCACCCAGTACACCATGACCACCCTGGAAGAGCTGGGCCTTTTGAAAATGGACTTTTTGGGCCTGCGCAACCTGACGGTGCTGGACGACGCGGTAAAACTGGTGGCCAGAGAGCAGCCCGGCTTCACCCTGGCGGACATCCCGGACGACGACCCGGAGGTATTCAAGATGCTCTCCGACGGCAAGACCTCCGGCGTGTTCCAGATGGAGTCGGCGGGCATGACCGGCGTGTGTGTGGGTTTGAAGCCCCAGAACATCGAGGACATCACCGCCATCATCGCCCTCTACCGCCCGGGCCCCATGGAGTCCATCCCCCGGTTCATCGCCTGCAAGCAGAACCCGGAGAAGATCACCTATAAGCATCCCATGCTCCAGCCCATCCTGGAGGTGACCTATGGGTGTATCGTCTATCAGGAGCAGGTGATCCGTATTTTCCAGGACCTGGGCGGCTATTCTCTGGGCCAGGCCGACATGGTGCGCCGGGCCATTTCCAAGAAGAAAAAGGACCAGATCGAGAAGGAGCGCAAGACCTTTGTCTATGGCGACCCGGAGCGGAACATCCCCGGCTGCATCGCCCGGGGCATCCCCGAGCAGGTAGGCCAGGACGTGTACGACGAAATCTACGACTTTGCCAACTACGCCTTCAACAAGGCCCACGCGGTGAGCTACGCGGTGGTGGCCTATCAGACGGCCTGGTTCAAGTACCACCATACCCGGGCGTATATGGCGGCCCTCCTCACCTCGGTGCTGGACTCCACCGACAAGGTGGCGGAATACATCGGCGAGTGCCGGGAGCGGGACATTCCCGTCCTGCCGCCGGACATCAACCAGTCGGAGGGCGGCTTCTCGGTGGCCCGGGACGGGTCCATCCGCTTCGGTCTGGCGGCGGTAAAGGGCATCGGCTGGGGCTTTGTGGGGGACGTGGTGGCCGAGCGGCAGAAAAACGGTCCCTTCCGCTCCTTCCCCGACTTCTGCCAGCGGATGTTTGACCACGACCTCAACAAGCGGGTGCTGGAGAGCCTCATCCGCTGCGGGGCCTTTGACTGTATGGGCCACCGGCGCAGCCAGCTGCTGGACGCCTATGAGGGTCTGGTGGACGCCATCGCCCAAAACCGGCGCAAGAATCTGGAGGGACAGTTCGACCTTTTTGGCGGGTCCAGCGGCGGGCAGGACACCCCGCCGGAGCTCCGCCTGAAGGACATCCCCGAATTTTCCCAGCGGGAAAAGATGAACATGGAGAAGGAGACCACCGGCCTCTACCTCTCGGGCCATCCCATGGACGAGTACCGGACCGCCGCCCGGTCTGTGGGCGCGTCGCCCATCGGCGGTATTTTGGCGGATTTTTCAGGCGAGGGGGGACCCCAGCGTTTTGCCGACGGGCAGAAGGTGATCCTCGCCGGCATCATCACCAGTATGAAAACCAAGACCACCCGGAACAACAGCCTCATGGCCTATGTGACGCTGGAGGACGACAGCGGCGCCATGGAGCTGCTGGTCTTTTCCCGGGTGCTGGGGGAGTACGGCGCCCTCCTGCGGGAGGACCAGGCGGCGGCGGTGGAAGGCCGGCTCTCGGTGCGGGACGAAAAGGCCCCGCAGCTCATGTGCGACCGGGTGTGGCCCCTGGACCAGGCGGCCCGGCAGCCCTCCGCCGCCCAGGCATCCCCCCGGCAGCAGGGGAAGAAGCTCTTCCTCCGTCTGCCCAGCCAGGGGGACCCGCGCTGGCGGAAAATTCAGCTGATTTTGCTCATGTTCCCCGGCAGGGAGCCCTTAAAAGCCAAGTTTGAGGATACCGGCCTCTGGTCGCCGCCTCAGCCCTGCCAGATCCATCCGGTGCTGGCGGAGGAGCTGCGGGAATTGCTGGGCGAGGAAAACGTGGTCATACAATAATAGAGCGTTGCGGGCGGCCGTTGGCCGCCCGCAAAAATTTTTCCCTTTTTAGAAACTTTTTGGTGGACAGATACGTCTAAATAAAAATAGACACAGAATTATTGTGAGGAAATTTAAGGGTTTGTTAAGAACTTGTCACCCTTTTGCAAATATCTGCCCTGCTGCCCATGTTATAATATCATGTGAAATAACGACGGTACGACGGCACGCCTGACCCCAAAAAACGCCGTCCGGAGAACAGGAGGAAGAAGCATGACGGAAGAAAAAACGCCCGCGACCTCTGCCGGGCAGATCGCACCCAAGTTCAATCCGCCGCCGAAGGCGCGCAAAAAGGGTAAAAAGGGAAAAATCATCAAAACCATCATCACCCTGGTGGTACTGGCCGCCATTTTAGGGGGCGGCGGCTACGGCCTGTGGTATTTTGTGCTCCGTCCGGAGCCGGTGGAGCAGGGGGAGATCTACGCCGTGCCCGCCGAGATCGGCTCCATCAAGAGCACCGCCGACGGCAGCGGCAGTGCCAAGGCCAAGGAGAGCGCCGCCATTACCCTCACCGAGGGTGGCGAGGTGCGGGAGCTCTTCGTGGCGGCGGGAGACCGGGTGACCGCCGGCCAGCCGCTCTATACCATTTACAGTGAGACGGCGGAAAAGGCCGTGACCGACGCCCAGGAAAAGGTGAATACCCTGAATCAGGAGTTGGCCGAGCTCCAGGCGGACGTGGGCGACCTGACGGTACGGGCGCCCTTTTCCGGTAAGCTGATCAATGTGCAGGAATTCAGCGCCGACCAGCAGGTATCCGAGGGCACCCAGATCGCCACTCTGGTCAACGACAAGAAGCTGAAGCTCTCCCTCTATTTCAGCTACGGCTATGAAAACAGCATCGCCGTGGGACAGAGCGCCACCGTGAGCCTCACCTCCATGATGCAGGATTACACCGGCACGGTGGAGAAGATCAACAAGGTGTCGTACATCACGCCGGAGGGCGCCGTCCACTTTGAGGTGGTGGTGGTCTTTGATAACCCGGGCACCCTCACCGAGGGCATGGAGGCCTCCGCCTCCATCCACCTGGCCGACGGCAGCGTGGCCTATCCCTACGCCGCCGGTCAGATCGCCTTTTATGAGAGCCAGGCGGTACTGACCAAGGCCTCCGGTCCGGTCCGCACCGCCAATCTCCTCAACTACGCCAATGTGAAGGCGGGAGACGTGCTGCTCACCCTGGGCTCGGACACCATCGACGACGCCATCCGGGCCAAGCAGCAGGAAATTTCCACCGCCCAGGAGGCGCTGAATACCGCCCGGCAGGCCCTGTCCAACTTCAACGCCACCGCCCCCATTGACGGGGTCATCACCGCCTGCACCCTCACCGAGGGCGCCCAGGTGAAGAGCGGCGACACGGTCATCATTATTTCCAACACCACCACCATGCTGGTCAACATCACCGTGGACGATTTGAACATCTCCTTCATCAAGCCGGGAGACACGGTGGATCTGGACTGGAACGGCACCACATATGTGGGCACCGTCACCTCCATCGACATGAACAAGGCCGAGAGCGGCAACGGCATGACCAACTTCCCCGTCACCCTGACGGTGGATAACGCCGACGGCTCCCTCATCGAGGGCGCGTGGCTCAACTACTCCTTTGTGACCAGCCAGTCGGACGAGTGCGTCATGATTCCTGGCAGCGCCGTCAAGAATGTGACCGATAAGGACGGCAATGCCTGCACCGTGGTCTTTGTCCAGGCGGAGGAAAAGCCGGACGAGGCCCTGGAGCTGAACCTGCCCGAGCCTCAGGAGGGGCAGAAGCGCACCTATCCCACCGAGGAGGAGGGCTACTATCCGGTGCCGGTGGAGACGGGGATCTCCGACAACCAGAACGCGGAGATCAAATCCGGCCTGGAGGCCGGCCAGACGGTCTTTGTGAACTACACCGTTACCGATTCCAGCTCCGGCTATTGATAAAAGAGGTGTCGGTATGCTCATTGACATCAAGGACCTCTATAAAATTTACAACGAGGGCAGGGAGAGCGAGGTGCGGGCCCTGGACGGGGTGACCCTCCAGATCGACCGGGGGGAGTTTGTGGCCATTGTGGGCCAGTCCGGTTCGGGCAAATCCACCCTGATGAACGTGCTGGGCTGCCTGGACATCCCCACCTATGGGGACTACTTCCTGGACGGCACCGACGTGACCGGTCTCAGCGACCGGCAGCTGGCCCGCATCCGCAACCGGGAGATCGGCTTCATTTTTCAGGGCTACAACCTGATCCAGGAGCTGGACGCCCTGGAAAACGTGATCCTACCCCTGATTTACCGGGGCATTCCGGTGTGGGACCGGGAGGACATGGCCATGGAGGCCCTGGAGAAGGTGGGCATGGCCGACCGTGCCCACCACCGGCCCAGCGAGATGTCGGGCGGCCAGCAGCAGCGGGTGGCCATCGCCCGGGCCATCGCCGCCCATCCGCCCATCATCATGGCCGACGAGCCCACCGGCGCCCTGGACTCCAAGACGGGCAAGCATGTGCTGGAGATTCTGCGGGACCTCTACCGGGAGGGGAACACCATCCTGCTCATCACCCACGACGAGGGCATCGCCGCCACGGCCAAACGGGTGGTGCGCCTCTCCGACGGGAAGATCATTTCTGACGCGCCACAGGAGGTGGACTGGACATGAATCTGCTGCAAGCCTTCAAAATGGCCTTCAAATCCATTGCCTGCAAAAAGACCCGTTCCTTTCTCACCATGCTGGGCATCATCATCGGCGTGGCGTCGGTGGTCATCATGGTGTCGGTGGTCCAGGGGCAGAACAAAAAGAGCATGGAATACTTTGAGAAGATGGGAAGCAACAAGATCAGCGTGGACGCCTACTATTATTACAGCAGCGACGGCAGCAACACCATCTTTGAGGATCTCTATGACTACTGCCTGGGGATGCAGGATCTGGTGGTGGGCGTGACGCCCAACATCCAGGTATACAACAATATGACGGTGAAATACAAGACCAAGACCGCCTCCACCCAGAACTGGGAGAACTGGGAGGATATGCTCCAGGTGGTGCTGGGTTCCGACCAGTACGGGGCCTGCAACAACTATACCCTGGCAAGCGGGCGGGAGCTGGCCTACCTGGACATTCAGAACGCCAACAACGTCTGCGTGCTGGGCGGACGGCTGAAGGAGACCTTGTTCGACTTTGTGGACCCGGTGGGAGAGACCATCACCATCAACGGCCAGCCCTTCCTGGTGGTGGGGTGGTACGAGCGGAAGGACCTGGAAAACTGGCCGGAGCTGGACAATATCGTCCTCTTACCCTATACGTTTAACCGGAGCCTCAACCAGAACAGTCCCATCAATTCCTTTGTGGTCAAGGCCAGAAGCGCCAGCGCCACCGTGAAGGCCATGACCAAGCTGGACGCCTTTCTGGGCTCCATGTTCCCCAAGAACGCCGACGGCTACTCCAACGTGGGCGATTACTACATCCGCAGCGACAACTCCTCCGCCGCCTCCATCCAGGAGCAGAGCAACATGCAGGCCATGGTGCTGGGCGGCATCGCCGGCATCTCCCTGCTGGTGGGCGGCATCGGCATCATGAACATCATGCTGGTCACCGTCACCGAGCGCACCCGTGAGATCGGCATTCGCAAGGCCATCGGCGCCGAACGGCGGAGCATCATCGCCCAATTTCTCATCGAGGCGGCGGTGATCTGCGGCATCGGCGGTCTGCTGGGCATCGGCATCGGCTATGTGGGCACCATGGTGGCGGGGAAATTTATCTTACAGGACAGCAGCCTGACCCCCAGTATTCCCATGGCCCTTCTGGCCTTCGGATTTTCCGTGGTACTGGGCGTCATTTTCGGCCTCTATCCCGCCGTCAAGGCCAGCGGCCTCCAGCCGGTGGAAGCCCTGCGGGCGGAGTAAGCAACGCGCAAAGGAGAGAAGAACATGAAGCATTGCAAACGAATTCTGGCCGGGCTGTTGGCCGCGGCTTTGCTGATGAGCCTGCTGCTGCTGCCCGCCACGGCGGCGCAGGGCGGGAGCTTTACCGACATCCAGGACCCGGACGTGGCGGAGGCCGCCGAGCTGCTCCGTCTGCTGGAGGTGGTGGACGGCACCGGCGGGACCTATTTCCGCCCTTCCGGCACCCTAAGCCGGGCGGAATTTTGTAAAATGGCGGTGTGTATCCTGGGCAAACGGGACATGGAGCCCGCCCAGCGGGGGCGCACCATCTTTACCGACGTGGGCCCCAGCCACTGGGGCAGAGGGTATATCAACCTGGCGGCCTCCCTCACCACCGCCGGCGACCTGGCCGGGACCGGCGAGGGGAGCGGGGCCGGCGACCGGCTCATCCTGGGGGTGGGGGATGGCAGCTTTGCCCCTGACCGGGCCATCACCTTCGGCGAGGCGGTAGCCATCCTGATCCGTATTTTGGGCTACTCCGCCGCCGACATCGCGCCGGGGGCATCCTGGTACGACGGGTATCTGTCCCTGGCGGCGGAAAGCGGCCTGTCCGACGGTCTGACCGGTCTTTCCGGCGGCGCCACCATCACCCGGGGCCAGACCGCCCGGCTCTTCCGCAACCTGCTTTTCACCAACGGCAAGGGGAGCGACAGCTGCTATCTGGTGAGCAAGCTGGGGGGGAGCATCACCGAGGACGTGACCCTCCTCTCCCTGGATGAGAGCGGCAGTCAGGCGGTCATTACCCTGTCCGCCGCCGGCGGCGAGCTTTTGACCCCCAAGACCGAGCGCACCGGGCTTTCCACCCAGCTGCTGGGGGTGCGGGGCGAGATGGTGCAGGATAAGGACGGGAAATTCCTCACCCTTCTGCCCAACGAGGACGACGACATCCGCCGGGTGAGCGTCTCGGGCACGGTGGACGCCAACTACATCACCGCCGGCGGCGAGAAGATCACCGTGCTGCCCGAGACCCTGGTGTGGAAAAACGGAGCGGCCACCACCTTTGAAAAGGTGTGGAGCTATCTTTACACCGGCACCCCCATGCTGCTGTGCTACGGACCGGCGGGCAAGCTGGATTATATTTACCTCTCCTCCGCCGCCCGGGTGGAGGGCGACGTTATGGTGGCCTATGCCGACCCGGAGGGCTCCAACCCCTTCGCCTCCCTCACCGGCGGCGACCCGGAGGCCAAAATCTACAAAAACGGCGTGCCCGCCTCGGTGTCCGACCTGCGGCGGTACGACGTGGCCTATTACGACAGCGCCGCCAAGATCCTCTATGTCTCCGACCAGCGGCTCACCGGGCGCTATGAAAACGCCTATCCCAATCCCACCGCACCTTCCCGCGTGACCATGCTGGGGCAGGAATTTACCGTGCTGCCCGGCGCGTCGGCGGATCTGTCCGCCTTCCGGCCCGGCGATACCGTGACGCTGCTCTTCACCAGCGGCGGCCAGGTGGCCGGCGCGGTGGGGACCGACATGGCCGAGTCCACCACCGTGGGCGTGGTGCAGAAGTGTGAAGGCGGCGCCGCCGAGGTGGCGCCTCTGGTGGATCTGGTGAATGCCGACGGAGAAAAGGTGGTGTTCCGGGGCGCGGTCAGCTTGAGCGAAAAGGCCGCCGCCGAGATGGTGGGGCAGCTGGTGACGGTGTCGTCCACCAGCGCGGGCAAGCTGAACCTCAGCAAGCTGGCCGGCGGCACGTCGGTGACCGGCAGCCTGGATGTGGACGGGCGGACGCTGGACGGCGTACCCCTCTCCCCCAACGTCCGCCTCTTTGAGCGGGTGGGACGGGGTCCCACGGCGGAGATCCAGTATGACCAGCTGACCCGCCACACCGTGGAGGCGTCCAAGATCCTCTACGCCGCCAAGGATTACAGCGGCAGATACAGCGTGCTGGTCTTTGACGACGTGACCGGCGATCAGTACGAGTACGGCTTCGCGGTCTATACCCCCGCCGCCGACTCCTATGGGGCGATACAGACCAACAATCCCCATGTGTCCGTGCGGTACGGGAACGGGACGGAGAGCCAGTCCCAGCAGCTGGTCTGCGGCACGCAGTTCCGCAAGGACGAGCTCATCGGCATCGCCGCCTCTCTGGAGACCATCAAGGAGGAGCAGAAGCTGGGCCGCTATGTCCGCCTGACCGAGGCCGAGGGGGTCACCCGCGCCGACTATGACCCGGACAACCACACCCTGCGGGTGGGGAGCGAGATCTTCCCCATTTCCCGGGAGGTCTGGTGCTACAACGAGACCACCGGCCACTGGTTCGAGGGAGAGGACGGCTATGCCCGCTTCGAGCTGGCCCGGGCCTATGCGGAAGAACTGACGGTTTATTATGACAACAGCCCGCAGAACGGCGGTAAGGTCCGCTTTGTGATCGTCCAGTGACGGTCGAATGACAAGGAGCCCCCCAGCGCCGAGCCATCCGGTCCGGCGCCGGGGGCTTCCTCTTTTGAGACTGCGGCAATCGCCGGCAGGCGACCACAAGGGTCGCCCCTGCGATGGGCCATCCAACTATACGGGCAGACCTTCCTCCATACTGACCGCTTTCCCTATCTTTTATCTCTTATCTCTTATCTCCTTGCGGCGGGGAAATCCGCCGGGAAGGATTGTAAAGCGGGAACGGATATGATATACTGCTATGGAATCCCGAAAGAAGAAACAAACACATATCAGAGGTGTTTCCCTATGGAAAATCAGAAAAAAGTCATGCTTTCCGGCATCCAGCCCAGCGGCGACCTGCACCTGGGCAACTACCTGGGCGCCATCCGCAACTGGGGGACCCGGTCGGAGGAGTTTGACTGCTATTATTTCATGGCCGATCTGCACACCATCACCGTTCGGCAGGAGCCGGCGGCCCTGCGCCGCCGCACCGTGGAGCAGCTGGCCCAGTATATCGCCTGCGGTCTGGACCCGGAGAAGAATACCCTCTTCATCCAGTCCCACGTCCCCGCGCACGCCCAGCTGGGATGGGTGCTCAACTGCTACACCATGTTCGGCGAGCTCTCCCGCATGACCCAGTTTAAGGACAAGAGCGCCAAGCATACCGACAACATCAACGGCGGCCTTTTCACCTATCCCGCCCTGATGGCGGCGGATATCCTCCTTTACCAGCCCGACTTCGTGCCGGTGGGCGAGGACCAGAAGCAGCATGTGGAGCTGACCCGCAACGTGGCCCAGCGGTTCAACCATGTCTATGGGGACGTGTTCAAGATCCCCGAGCCCTACATCCCCAAGGCCGGCGCCCGGGTCATGAGCCTCAACGCCCCGGATACCAAAATGAGCAAGTCCCTCCCCGAGGGCTGCGTGTTCCTCATGGAGAAGCCGGAGGACATCATGCGCAAGTTCAAGCGGGCGGTCACCGACTGCGACACCCAGTGGTGCGTCCGCTTCGACCGGGAGCAGAAGCCCGGCGTGGCCAACCTGATGAACATTTACGCCGCCTGCACCGGCAAGACCTATGAGGAGATCGAGCGGGAGTTTGACGGCAAGGGGTATGGCGTGTTCAAGCCCACCGTGGGCGAGGCGGTGGTGGAGACCCTGCGTCCCATCCGGGAGGAGGCGGCCCGGCTCATCGCCGACAAGGCCTATCTGGAGCAGGTCTACCGGGCCGGCGCGGAGAGAGCGTCCTATATCGCCAACAAGACCCTGCGCAAAGTGTACAAAAAGGTGGGCTTTGTGGCCCCCTGAGGCCCGTCCCGTAAAGGAGCAGACAGTTCATGACAATCGAGACCATTGGGATCGTGGCGGCGGCGCTGGTTGCCGCGCTCCTCATTTCCTTTATCACCACCCCCATCGTCAAGGACCTGGCCCAGAAGTGGGGCGCGGTGGACGTGCCCAAGGACGGGCGGCGGATGCACGACCATCCCATTCCCCGCATGGGCGGACTGGCCATTTTCTTCGGCTTTTTGTTCAGCGTGTTGATCTTCTTCCCCTTTGTCCCCGGCGGCGGCCTGAGCCGTCCCATCCAGGGGATGCTGCTGGGCGCGGTCATCATTGTGATTTTGGGGATTTTTGACGATATTTACGCCTTGCCCGCCCTGCCCAAGCTGCTGGTGCAGATCGTGGCCGCCTCGGTGGCGGTCATCAGCGGAAACCATATCGACACCATCTCCAACCCCAATATTTTCTCCGCCGAGCCCTATTGGGAGCTGGGCTGGCTGGCCATTCCGGTGACCATCGTGTGGATCGTGGCGGTGACCAACGCCGTCAACCTCATCGACGGGCTGGACGGTCTGGCCTGCGGCGTGTCCACCATCAGCTCCATGACCATGCTGGTCATCGCCCTGAGCGTGGCCGAGCCCAATGTGGCGGTCATCGCCGCCACCCTGGCCGGCGGCTGCATCGGCTTTTTGCCCTACAATCTCAACCCCGCCAAGATTTTTATGGGGGACACCGGCTCCACCTTTTTGGGCTATGTGCTGGGCGTGGTGTCGGTCCAAGGGCTTTTCAAGTATTACACCCTGATTTCCTTTGTGGTGCCCTTCCTGATGCTGGGACTGCCCATTTTTGACACCTGCTTTGCCTTTATCCGTCGGATTGCCCACGGTCAGAGCCCCATGCACGCCGACCGGAGCCACATCCATCACCGCCTCATCGATATGGGCCTGAACCAGAAGCAGGCGGTGGCGGTGCTCTATGTGGTGTCCACCATCCTGGGCCTGTGCGCCGTGGTGCTCACTACCATCAGCGCCCTTCGGGCCATGCTGCTCCTCTTTGCCCTGTGCCTGGCGGGGGCGGTGGGCGGACTCATCTACTTCAACACCCGCGGCCATAGGGCCCAGGAGGAACAGACGGAAGAGAAGGAGCAAGGAGAGGAGGAGCAATCATGAGCATTCGTGTCATGACCATTTTCGGCACCCGCCCCGAGGCCATCAAAATGGCCCCCCTGATGCAGGAGCTGCAAAAGCGGCCGGAAATCGAGGCCCTGTGCTGCGTCACCGCCCAGCACCGGCAGATGCTGGACGCCGTGCTGGAGATTTTCCGGCTCAAGCCCGACTATGACCTGGACATCATGGAGCCCCGCCAGACCCTGTCCACCATCACCACAAAATGCCTGCTGGGGATGGACAAGGTACTGGAGGAGGCCAAGCCCGACCTGGTGCTGGTCCACGGGGACACCTCCACCACCTTTGCCGGCGCGCTGGCCGCGTTCTACCACCAGGTGAAGGTGGGCCATGTGGAGGCGGGCCTGCGTACCTGGGACAAATACTCCCCCTATCCCGAGGAGATGAACCGCACCCTGGTGGGGGACATTGCCGACCTCCATTTCTGCCCCACTGAGGCAAACCGCAAAAACCTGGCCGGAGAGGGCATCACCGACGGGGTCTTTATTACGGGCAATACCGTGATTGACGCCCTGAAAACCACGGTGCGTCCTGACTTCCAATTTTCCACCCAGCTTCTCAACCAGCTGGATTACGCCGGGAAGAAGATCATCCTGGTGACCTGCCACCGCCGGGAGAACTACGGCCAGCCCATGACCAATATCATGACCGCCCTGCGCCGGGTGGCGGAGGACCATCCCGATGTGGAGCTGGTATATCCGGTCCATCTCTCGCCGGTGGTGCGGGAGGCGGCCGGGAAGTATCTGGCCGGACATGACCGCATCCACCTCATCGACCCGCTGGACGTGGAGGAGATGCACAACCTGATGGACCGGTGTTATCTGGTGATGACCGACTCGGGGGGACTCCAGGAGGAGGCCCCCGCCCTGGGCAAGCCGGTGCTGGTGCTGCGCCGGGAGACCGAGCGCCCCGAGGCGGTGACTGCCGGCACGGTGGCTCTGGCCGGCACCGAGGAGGAGACCATTTACACCATGGCCCATCGCCTGCTGACCGAGCCGGAAGCGTACCGCCGGATGGCCCACGCCGTCAACCCCTACGGGGACGGACAGGCTTGCCGGCGCATTGCTGACGCCATAGAGTGGCGTTTCGGCCTGCGGAACGACCCGCCCGCTCCCTTTGGCGCGGCGCAGGAATAAGCAACTTCCAAGGCCCGCCGCAAGATTGTGCGCACGCACGATTTGCAGCGGGCCTCTTTGACGTTTTAGGGGGGAGACAGGGGATATGGAGCGGAAAAACCGGAATATTATGGTGATCCTCATTGCGCTGGTGATCGCCGTGGCGGTGTTCTCCAGCTTTGCCGTGGACTTTTTCAGCGCCACGCCGGTCATCACCCTGCCGCCCGTCACCGCCAGCGCCGCCCCCACGCCCTCCAGCGGCCCCACGGTCTCCGGCGTCATCCGGGTGGAGGTGACCCCCCAGACGGTGCAGAACGTCATTGCCACCCTGTCCCGCCCCTCCAGCTACTACCGGGAGATCATCGTGACCTATACCGGCGGCGGCAGCATCCACTCCAGCCAATGGGTGGACGGCGGCTGGACCAAGACCGATACCAGCCTGCCCGGCGGCGTCAGCCGGCACAGCGTGGTGGGAGAGGGTACGGTCTACTGGTGGTACGGCAGCGGACAGAGCTGGCTGAGCGCCCCCGCCGACGGCCACAGCGCCGATGTGGACGGCGCCCGCATCCCCACCTATGAGGACGTACTCAGCCTGGACCCGGCGGACATCCAGGAGGCGGATTACCAGGTAAAGGACGGGCTGGAGTGCATCTACGTGGCGGTGGGGGAGGGGACGGACCACAGCGCCCGGTACTGGGTGTCGGTGGAGAGCGGCCTTCTGACGGCGGCGGAGCTGACCGAAGGGGGAACCGTGGTGCTGTCCATGACGGCCACGGCGGCGGAGCGTCCGGTGGCGGAGGGCACGGTATTTGCCCTGCCGGACGGCACCGTCCTCCACCAGAGCGGCGTCCAGAGCCTCACTTGAGCCCCAGAAAGAGGGCCAGACCCAAAATCAGCACCAGCTCGTTGTCCTCCCCGTCCAGCAGCACCAGCAGCAGGATGAGCAGGAGGAGCAGATCGCCGGCATCCCCGTCCTTGGGTCGGAGGAGGGAGAGAAGGGAGGAAAGGCCCTTTTTCTCCTCCTTGGCCTGTTCCCGGGGCTCCACGGGGGTGAAGGAGGCGGACTGGGGAATGTAGCGGTTATACACGGTCCTCCTCCTCTCCGTCGGCCTGGAAGAGCCGGAGGGCGGTGCCGGCCATACGGGCCATACGGCCCAGGCGGATGGCCCGGTCCAGCGTCTCCCGCCGCTCCTCCTTCAAAAAGGGACGTAGGGCGGAGAGAAGGGCGTCGCGCTTATCGTGGGCGTACCCCAGCGCCGCGGCCATCTGTTGGGCGGGACTGTCTCCGGTCCGGTCGTCGGGAGGCGGGGGTTCCTGCTTCTCCTCCGGCGGCGGGGCCTCCGGCTGGGAGGCGGACAGCCCCAGGTTTTGGGCCAGCGCCATGATCTGGCCCATGGCCTCCGGATCGCCCAAAATGGTATTGAGTTTTTCCTCCCATTCGGCCATGGTGCTCCTCCTGCCCGCCGGGGCGGCTTACGACTTGGGAATGCGGCGCTGGAGCGCTTCCACCGCCTGGGCGCCCTCCTGGGAGCCCATGAGCTGCTCCACCACGCCCTTGAGGGCGTCCGGATTGCCCTTGGCGGCCTCTCCCGCGGCCTGCTGCAGGGCGGGACCGGCCTTGGATTCCAGCAGGCGCATGAGCCGCTGGGTCTCGGGGGCGCGGAGCAGGTCGCGCAGCGCCTGGGGGTGGGAGAGCAGCGCGGCGGCATCGGGATTGCCGCGCAGATGTTTCAGGGGGTCGTGGGCGTCTTTGGCCATAGCGGTTCCCTCCATCCGTTTCAGAATATGCCCGGAAGAGGGCATCCATGCCCTTCCGGTCCAGTTCAGTTTATGTGCAGGAAGGGGAAAAGGTGAAGGTATGAAAATTCTGGTTTTTTCCGACTCCCACGGCAATACCAAGACGATGATGGAGCTGGTGGAGCGGCACAAGCCGGACCGCATCCTCCATCTGGGGGATGTGGTGCGGGACGCCTACACGCTGCGGGAGGCATTCCCGGACATTCCGCTGGATCTGGTGCGGGGCAACTGCGACGGTTGGCTGCCCGAGCCGGAGGAGCTCCACGTAACGCTGGAGGGGCGCAAGCTCTTTTTGTGCCACGGCCACACCTATCACGTCAAGTACGACTGGGGGGAGGCGGCCATCGCGGCCCGGGCGGAGGG
>NZ_JACLZC010000071.1 GCF_016901735.1 Pseudoflavonifractor phocaeensis
GGCTATGGCAGGAGAAGTCTGATCCCCTCTTTATCCTCCTCTTTTGGCCCCTATATGACACAAACCCGGCTCATGCCTGACGCATAAGCCGGGTTTTTCGACAGACTGACAACCACCAGCGAAGCTGGTGGTTGTCACTAGACTCCACGTATCTATTCTTCGTCTAACAGAGCAAGACCGTAATCATGGGAATTTCCATTCACAGCATCCAACAGCCACTTAGCCACAGACGCACCCGTGTTGTTTAATTCCATAAAGACCTGCGGCATCATAAATTTTTTAGCTATTCGTTTCATGAAGCTATCCTCACTTAATTCAAATCAACAAACTGGTCTTGATACAGCGAATTTCTCATAATTTCAGGTTCATCTCCGGTAAAAACACTGGCGGCATACGCATCCCCCATCAGCTGCCAACGGAACCATGCAATGACATAGCCTCCGGCAGAGTACAGCATCTGATCATGGGTCATACCGACCCGTCGAGCCATCGCTTTCGGAACCGTCGTATTATTGTACATTTCCTCCATGCCAGCAAGGGGTCTGTCCGTCCCGGACTTCGACCTGCTTATCGTCCCGTCGGAGGCCCTGGAGACTCCCATCAGCACGCTGCTGGGCGAGACGGTGACGGAGTCGGACGAAATCAAGGCCCTCTCGGAAAAGCTGGAGATCATCAATTTGCAGTTTGCCCGGAGGAAGGCCATGCGGCGCTCGTCCCTCTACTGGCTGCTCGTTGCGGTGTGCGTGAACATCCTGGCCGTGGCTGGGATTCTGGCGGTGCATAGCCCCTACTTGGGCTGGGATTACAGCGCCCCGGAGACCGCCGTCATGGGCGTGGCCCTCCACGCCTTTGAGTGGGGCTTCGTCCGTCTGGCGCCTTTTGCCCTGGCAGCGTCTCTGGTGGACGTTTTTCTGACGCGGAAAAAGGCATAAAACAGGCAGCGGCCTCCGGCGAAAACCGGAGGCCGCTCTTGCGTCTTACTTTACCCAGTGGGCCACGGAGTCCCGCAGGAGGCGGGCGCACCCGGGCAGGTGTTTGTCGTAATAGGCGGTAAACCGCTCGTCCATCCCGAGGACGGTGGAGACGAAGGCCTCACCGGGCTCCTTCTTCTGCTTTTCAATCATAGCGTTGAAGCCGCCGATAGTGTCGCCCTCCAGCCCCTGCATGGAGCCGCTGCGGTCCAGGATGAACACCAGTTCCGTCAAATTCTGCTTCATAAAAAATCCCCCTATGCTGTGTTGTTTTGGTTTACAAGCACAGTATAGGGGGAATTTGATGCGGATGGGTCGCCCGGCGGGCGACAAATTGTTATACCTCAAACAGAGTGGTCTGAGTGCCATTCTCCTCCAGGAGCCGGAGCAGATCCTCGGTGTTGAGCCACACAGTGGCGGTGTTGTCATTGGGGTAGACCCCGATCAGGCCGGAGCCCTCCAGAAAGAAGGTCACCTTGTGTTCCCAGTCGTTGAGCAGGCACAGGGGCGTCACCGCGCCGGTGATCAGCCCAAGCATGTCCATCAGGTCCTGGTCGGAGGCAAAGGTCAGGGGCCGGGTACCGTGTTACTGCCAGAATGCCTTCAGATCCGTTCGCTTATCGCCCTTCACCGTGATGAGGTAGTAATTGCGCTTTTTGTCGTCCCGGATGAAGAGGTTCTTGGCGTCGGCTTCCGGGTGGGGCAGATGGATCTCTGCCACCTCCGCCATGTTGTACATGGCCTTGTGCTCCGTCACCTCATGCCAGATGTTTTTGGAGCTGAGGAGGGCATAGATCTCCTGTTTATTCATCGTCAGGCATCTGCTTTCTCAGAATTTTTTCCATGGCCTTGCCTTTGGCCAGCTTGTCCAGGTACCGGATGTCCCGCATGAGAGGATCCTCGACCTTCTTCACCCGGACGCCGCAGATCTTGCCCGTAATCAAGTTTCGGTTTGGGTTCATGGCGGGGGCGTTCCGGAAGAAGTCGCCGTAACTTACATCGGACTGCTCCAGCCGGGCAAGGCCCTCCGGCGGATAGCCGGTGAGCCATGCGGTAACCTGATCCACCTCTGCCCGGGTGCTCTCAGCCTTGGCCACCAGCAGCGGATAGAGTTTTGCAAAGGACATTTCCGTTACATCCATACGGGGCATACCGGTACCTCCTTCCATTCTGGTGCCATCATACCATAAGCGGGGTGACCTGGCAATCCGGCAGATCACACAGTGGAATCCCCAAAAGGCGCAAACATCTAATCGTTATCTTAAGAAATCAGTCTACCCGGTTATGTTTTTAAATACCATAATAAGGATAAGGTATCAGAGTCCACCGGTATTATGTCAGAAAAGGCCGGCGAACTCAAAGACGCGGCAGTCGATGCAAAAGATGATATCGCGGCAAGCTGACCGAGTTGAACCGGATGCTTCAGGAATCTGTCACGGAGTACAATGATACTTACCCCATCATGAGCGAAAAGGCGTCAGCTAGCAGCTATACATTGAGCGATACCGCTCGCTGGATTCGATCTCCTTTGTGGAACGTTTGGTCAACAGTATTGCCAATCGCCCGAACAGTTTTGATGAAGTTTACGGAATCGCGGGACTTTGCCGACCGTGAACTGCAAGAAGCGCGGAAAATCGCTGCCGGTGCAGGCACCGGTCTTGCTGCAAGTACATCCGTTGCCTTTATGGCGCCTACTGCCGCCATGTGACATTCACCGGAAGCTCCACTCCTCCGGAGACTCCCGGAGTGAGCGGTCCAGCTGGGCCGCGGAAATCAGCGCGGCCGCGCAGCGGACCAGGCCGAAGAGCCAGCCGATGGTACACACGGCGGCCAGACCCAGCGCCAGCAGCACTAGGCAGAGCAGCGCCGCGGACAGGGAGTGGAACATCAGGCTCATCATCTGATAGTGGGCGTAGGTACTCAGGAGCCTCCCCAGCAGGCCCAGGAACGTGCGCCCGGCGTAGAAGATTCCCACGACATACAGCGGCGCGCCCAGGAATCGCTCCAGACCGGGCGGCACGCCCAGCAGGGTGCCCAGAACAAGGCCCAGCAACATCAGGGCCAGAATACGGATCAATTCTCGCTTCAACATCTGTGGGACAACTCCTTTCAGACTGGTATCTGTACCACGCCCTCCCAGCCATCCGGGAGCGCGGCGCAGGCCGTTCCGGTGGGCAGCATGGTCAGGACGCGGGGAGCCAGGCGCGGCTCCCGCTGACGGCGCACACCCATCCCGATATTCCGCACATCGGGCAGCAATCCCGCGCTGCGCTGCTGATAGCCTGTGCTGGGCTCGATGACGAGCCGCTCGTAGGTGCCGAACAAGTGGGCGGACAGCCGCTCGGCGCTGCCGTAGGCGGTGTGGCGCAGCAGGACCACGCCGCAGCCCTGAATGGGGAGCGCCTCGGGGCCCTCCGGGAGAGCGGAGAGGTCTGGCGCGGCGCGGAGAAGCCGGACGCCGGGGATGGGGCGGTCCAGCAGGGGGTGCCGGAGCGAGAGCCCGTCCACCGCCAGCACCAGCTGCCCGCCGCGCTCCACGTAATCCAGCAGAAGGTCCAGACGGTGGCGGGCCATGGCTTCGCTCCCGCCTCGGATTGCTGCGGACCAGATAGTACCGCTCTCCGCTGGCAGGCCCGGCGGAGAGCTAGGATCGGCGGAACGGCGCAGTACCTCCAATCGGGCTGCCGCCTGGGCCGCCCGGGCGGCCATTCCGGCGTCGTAGCGGCGCAGCAGATCCAGCGCCGTGTCCCGGTCCGCCTCCCGGAGGAGGCGGAGCTGCCAGCCGCCCCCCAGCCAGTCCAGTCCGGCCAGGGTGTCCAGGGTGACGGGCTCCCCCAGGGTCCGGCAGATCTCCAGCGCCAGCGCCCAGAAGGCTGCCAGCTCGCGATCCCGGACCTGCCCCGTGAGTACGGCCAGCTGCTGGGGAGGCGTCATCCCGGCCAGCAGGTCCCAGGTCCAGGCGGCGGCCGGGAGGCCCTGGAGGGCCAGGCTCTCCGGCATCAGGCCGCGATTTCCGCCATGGAGGACCACCCGCTGGATTCTGCCCGGGTTCTGAGAGAGCGAGGCGCACAGGAAAGCCGCGCGCTCCTCCTCCGTGCCGCCCGAGAGCAGGAGCGGCCCCCTGCCCAAACGGCGGAAGTATTCCTCCGGGCGGCAGACGGCCCGCAGGGGGAAGGTGTGCAGAAGGTTGTTGTCCTGAATGGTCCGGTTCAGGTAGTGCTCCCGGCTGGAAAAGAGCGCGGAAAGGCAGTTTTTTGGATCAATCATGTGGGACTCCCTCCGTTCAAATCGTGGGGCATCGCCATGTGGAAGAAGAATGGCGCCCGGCTGCCCGCCCCTCCGTCCGCCATGGATCTGGAATCGCACAGGCTGCAAATGCAGTCCCCTACGCACAGGCGGGTGAGGTGGCTGTCCTCTACCACATATCCGCCGCGCTGGATGGTGTGGACCCCGCCCGGGCTGAGGATCAGCTCCTCCACCCGGTTTTCGCCGAAGAGATCCCGGATATACCGGCGGGTGCGGGGGTCATTGGGGGCGAAGAGCACCTGATTGCAGAAGCCGGCCAGGGCGGTGTTGCCTTCGTGTTCGCCATAGAGCGCATAGAGCTGTTCCACGCTCTGGAGCCCGGCCAGGCAGAGGAGCCCTTTTGCCCTCCCCAGGTTGAGGGCGCTGGGCAGGTCCACCTTCCCGATGGTGGGCAGCTCGTCGCAGAGAAAGACCAGGTTCCCGGCGGGGCCGGAGCGCCGGGCCAGCAGCTCCTTGAACATCAGGTTGATGAGCAGGCTGAACACCCGGCGCTGGGTCTCCCGGTAGGCCGGGTCAAAGCGGAGGAAGAGGGCCCGTCCGGATTTTTCGCGCACAAAGCGGCGGATGGAAAAGTCGCCCTCCTCGCCGAACACATCGGAGAAGGTGGACAGGACGGTGAGCACCTCTTCCCCCAGCACCCCCAGGGCCTGTGGGTTATCCGCCGAGGTGCCCAGGAGCATCCGCACCACGCCGGGGTCCTCGCAGCGCTCCATCAGCGAGACATACTGCTCCGGGTCGTACTGGGAGAAGAAGGCCCGCAGGCCGGCGTTGCTCAGCTTCCGGCGCTGGAGCAGAGAGCCGCGGGCCTCCTGGATGTAGCGGACCAGCACTACGTAGAGGAGCAGCTGGGCCGCGTCGGGGAAGAACTGCTGGCTCTGGTTCTTCTTGTCGGCAAAGAGCTGGCGGGTGAATTCCATGCAGTTGAGGCGGATGGTTTCGTCCTCCCAGCCGTCGTCGGTGAGGTCGGCGAAGAGATTCCACCGCACGCTTCTCCCTCGGTCCGGGCCCTGGCCCAGGATCAGATCCCCCGGACGGAAGAGGTGGGGGGAGTAGTCCTCCTTCACCTCCAGGACCACCATACTGTACGCCGTCCCCAGCCGCTCCCGCAGCTGCTTGCCGCAGGCGCGGAGGAAGGCGGATTTGCCCGTTCCGGTGGCCCCCATGGCCAGCAGGCCCCGGGACAGAGCGCTGCGGTTCAGGCCGAGAGTAACGGACCGGTCCAGGCAGGTCCCCGGCAGGGCGATCAGCGGGTCGGCACACTGAGGCGGCAGATTCTCCTCCAGATTGCTGCCAAGGAGGCAGCGGCGTAAGTAGTTCATCCCGACACCCCCTGTCCATGCGAGGCGGAGGCGGCCTGTGACGGTCCCGTGTGCCCGGCCCCCTGTGATGGTCCCTCCTGTCCGCCGCTTTGGCTCTGCACGCAGGGATGGGAGAGCGCTGCGGCTTGGGGCGCGGTGGGGGGTGCCTGGCCAAAGGCGTGCATCTGTCCGGTGGCCGTGTCGTAATAGCCGTTGGTGGGGGAACGGTAGCCGCTCTTCTCTGGGCCGCTGTTGTGGGCGTTCAGGTGCTCCTGGTGGGTGAGAAACTGGATGTTCTCCGCGCTTCCGGCATAGGCGGGATACTGGGAGACCGACTTCATGTGCTGCCCCTCGTAGCCCTTCACCCGCCCGGTGGCCAGCAGCTCCCGCTGCTCCGCCCGGGTCCAGTTCCGGGTGCCCTTGCCTTGGGCACAAAGAGATTTCTCCCGGGCCCATGCCTCCCGGACCGCCTTCTGCCGCGCCCGGTTGAGCTGGAGGCGTTCCTCCCGGTTCAGGGACGCGCTCATTGTCCTGCCTCCTCCCGCTCATCCTCCAGAAAGTCCAGGAGACAGGGCCAGGTCAGGAACAGAGACCCGTCCTCGTGATCGATCTGGAGGACCTGGCCGTTTGGGTCCAGATAGAGGGGATCGCCGAAGGACATGTGCCCCAGGGGGACCCAGTCCCCGGGAGCGGGGGCGGCCAGCGCCTCCTTCACGCCGTAGAGCACCGTTCCAGGGATGTTAATCTCCACCCCGTCGCTGATGGCCCACAGCTCATAGAGGGCGGTCGGGGCCTGGGGGAAGCGCTGCCGGAAGGCGGCCAGGTCCTCCGCCGCGGCGGGAGGAGCGAAGGACATAGGCATTTCACGCTCCAGCTGGAGGAGCTTTTCATAGAGAGCCAGATACATAAACAGTCACCTCATATTGGATCTCGTCGTGCGGATTACAGAAGATAGAAGCAGGCCGGCCTCCGGGCTGTTCTGGTCCAGAATGAGGACCTTGCGGTTCTGACGGGCCAGGTCCTCCGCCAGCGCGCCGCTCGTGTCCCGGTCCTCCACGTGCCACGGGTCGGAGAACCCCAGCCCCAGGGGGGTGAGGCGGCTCTCCGCCACTCCGTATTCGGTCAGGACCCGGCACACCGCCTGGGCCCGCTGCCGGGAGAGGTCCCGGCAGACCGCCTCGTCGCCGGAGGCGGTGGTCCCCACCACATAGACCTCCAGGGAGGGGTGTTCCTCCAGGTAGGAGGCCACCTCCAGAATGGCCTGGCCGGCGGCCTCCTCGTCCAGAAAGCGGGCGGTGTCCCCCACAAAGGCCACCCGGGTCTGATCCAGCTGGGGCACATCCAGAGACAGCGTCCAGGTGTCGGTCTCCACCAGGGAGACGGCGGGCAGCCCCGTATTGGCCGTTCCGCCGGCAAAGTCCGACGTGAATGTGACCTCGGCCGCTCCGGAGGCCAGCAGCACTTGCCGCCAGATGGCCTCCAGGTTCTTCTCCTGCGCGGGCGTGAGGGGCTCCTGGGGGTCGGCCACCTGGCCCAGATAGGACCAGGTTACCGATGCTCCTTCCAGATCCGGCAGGGCGTTGGCCTCCCGCAGGGCTGAGACCACCGCTTCGGGCTCCGCTTCCAGAAGCCCGTTCGTGAAATCCAGTCCGCGGGTGGAGAGGCCGGTATCCAGCACCAGCACCTCACGCTGCCCGCCGGCGGCGGAGAGAGCCTGTCCCGCCAGACGGAGCGCCTGGAGAGTGTCCAGCTCTCCGGTCACGGCGGCGGCATCGTCCAGCTGGGCGAGGATCTGCTCTGTGTAGGACTGGGCTCGGGTGTGCAGGCGGTTCTTGCTCAGCCCCTTCACATCGGGGGGATCGATGGGGGTCTGGAAATAGGCCTCGGGCGCGCCGTCACACCGGATCAGTGTGACGGCGCCGTAGGAGGCGCAGGCGTCATAGACGGCCTGATAGAGGCTCGTGCTGTTCAGGGAAATGACGCCGGCGTTGCTGTGGATGCCGGCCACTACCGCCAGGGAGACGGGCTTACCGCCTTCGCAGCCCGAGAGCAGGGCGCACAGGGTCAACAGCAGCGCCGCGAACAGGTTAGGCCGAAATTTCATAACGTTTTTCCTCCTTCTGGGTATTCGGATTGTCCGCCAGAGCGGTCAGCGGGACATGGTTCTCCACCAGAGCCACCGACTGGGCGGCAAGACGGCTGATGGAAGAGGGGTCGGCCAGATATTGGGCCAGCAGGAACCGCGCCCGGGCACACAGGATCTGGCAGCGGTCGTCCAGCACCTGCCGGGCAGCCTGGTAGCGCTCCTTGTCCAGAGACAGGAGGTTCTGGCGGTCGCCCTCCAGATTGGACCGGGCGGCCTGGAGGTCGCTGATGTCCTCCAGCAGCTCCAGCCGGCGCACGCGCAGGCGGTTGATCCGAGCCCGCAACTCATCGTCCGAGAGGAAGGCCAGGACAAAATTGGCGGTGCTGGTCACGAGAGGCTCCACCGATAGGAGGATCACCACCGCGTTGGCCTGAGCCTCGTTCTTGGCCTGAGTCTCCGGGTCCACCGACTCCTCGCCGCTGTCCTCCATGGTGTTGACCAGCGTGTCGCCGGTGTTATCGGGCTCATACCGCTCGGAAAAGGCGAAGCGGAGGAACACCGTGCCGCTGAACAGCAGCACGAAGGCGGCCAGCAGCAGGGCAGCCATGGTCCCGGCGTAGCGCTTGAGCTTGTAGATGGCCTGGTGGAGCAGCTTGGCGAGGACCAAGGGGATGACATTCAGGACCAGCGCGATTCCGATGGCCACCAGCATGCCCAGCCAGGCGGACTGCACCATGGCCGCATCCATAATGTCATACAGCACCACGGCGTCCAGAAGGCTCAAAAATACCGTCAGGGTGACAATGACCGGCGGGGAGGCCCACCAGGCCCGGTCGGTTTTCTGCAGAGTGTACTCGGACTGAATAGAGAGCTGGTAGTCCTCGGTCTGCATGGCATGTACGCCGTTAATCAGCCTTTTCATAGGTCTCCTCATCCTCCTCCTCCAGCGCCGTACCGGCGTGGTAAATGCGCGTCAGCCGCGCCAGGTCCCGGTTCACCTCGTCCAGCTCGGCCCGGTGGGCCGCCAGCTTGGCGTCGCACTTGATGCGGTCGCCGCTCCAGATCTTCTCAATGAGCGCCATGATGGCGCCCACATGGTCCGCCCGCTGGAGCGCCAGGGCGTCCAAGGCCTCCTGGCGCACCGCCAGAATGAGGGCGTCATAGTAGCTGCCGTTGTTGGCGTCCGGGTTGGTCTTTTCGAGAAAGACCGCGGCCCGGCGGTCAAAGTCGGCCTCAAATTCGGCCAGCGTCAGGGGTACCAGATACTCCTGAGGGGTCAGGCCCAGGTTGGGCGCATAGGTCTGGAGCTGGACGTTCTCCTCGGTGGCCCCCTGCTTGCCGAAGCTTCGGTCCTTCTTCTTGCGGAACCATCTCACAGGACCACCCCCTCGCCCAGGCCCTGCTCCAGCAGGGCGATCAGGTTGGCGTGGTAGGCCTCATAGCGCATTTTGCCGGGCAGCTGGTGTTCGCAGGGGACGGGGGCCGACGGGAGAGAGTGGTCGGTCATCGCCAGCACGCCGGACCAGTAGGCGGCGGTGTGGGCCTCCAGGGTCTCGCGGGATTTTTCCAGCAGATGCTCCAGTGCCTGCGCGCGGTTTTCCAACTCACAGCGGATCTCCGCCAGACGCACCAGAATCTCAGTCCGGCGCGCGGCCTGGGACGCGGCCCGGACGGCCTGCGCCTCCGCCAGGCGGCGGGCCTCCTCTTCGCACCCGCCCTGGGGCAGCAGGTTGGGGCGGGCCATGCCCTTCAGCTCCTCCACCATGCCGGCGACCTCTAGGGCCAGGGGCTCCAGCTCCTGTACCGAGCGGAGATACAGCTCATTGCAGTAGGAGGCGTAATAGTGGTGGCGCTGTTCGACCCAGGGGGCGGTGCAGCCCGCCTCCACCTGCTGGATCTGGCCCCGGTTCCAGTCCTTGCGGCCCGTCCAGCGCTCCAGCCAGTGCCAGCGGCCCAGGCCGGTGACGCCCCGGATGCGGACTTTCGTAGGATATTTCATGGCAGCTCACTCCATTTCTTGTTCTTCGGAGGTTTTGGCTTGTCCCTTCCGTAAGTTCAGCATAAACCGCCCGTGGGGATTCGACAATCTGCCGCCACGTGCCCGTCACGTGAGCCTCACGGGCATGGTAGGGCTTGTGCGGGAAAACAAGCTGTGGTACACTGAGATCAGACAAAATTCTCCAAATGAGGCAGGAATGAGATGAAAAACGTCCGGCCTTGCCGGACCGGAGAGGAGGGCGCGATACCATGGCGGCAAAGAACGAGATAAGCTGGCAGGAGCGGCTGGTGTGCGGGAAGAACCAGGCCCACTTTGCGAAACAGGTGAAGCAAACGCTGGAACAGCAGGTGGAGCAGACGGCGCGGCGGCGAAAGGCCGAGGAAACCACGGCAGTCAAAAAGGAGCTCAACTGGCATAGGCAGACCCTGGAGCGCTTCGTCCGGACCGGGTTGGTCCCTCCGCGGCATGTGACGCTGTGGGGGCTGTACCAGGAGCTGTGCCTGAGCGAGCCCTCCGCGCCTCTCCGCGGCCCAGGCAAGAAACCCACGCTGGGCGAACTTCTGGAGTGGGTATTTGGCGGCACGGAGCTGGACATCCAGGCCCTCTGGCGAAAGCGGGAGCTGACGGAGGGCACGGTAAAGAATAAACTTCGCCTCATTCAGCACGGCTATTACCAGTACCAGGAGACCGGGAAAAACGAGGTCTGCCGCCCGGATCTGGACCATCTGTCCGACCGCTACTGCGCCCATCCGGCGGCGGTGCTCCAGCAGGTGCGGGACCGGCTGGACGCGTCCTGCACGCAGCACTTCATCGCGCTGGAGGGAGACGCGGCCCGCAGGGTGGACGTGCTGTTCCAGGGGGTCCGAGAGGAGATGGGAAAGCCCCGGATACCTTCCGACCTCTCCGGCCGGGAGCTGGCCCTGCGGCAGCTGAGCGTCCTGTTCGTGCTGGCGCTACTGCGCGAGGCATACTACCCCGGACCAGATTCCCCGGAAGCCCGGTGGCTGGCGGGGGAGACGGTGGAAGCCCCTGTGAAGCCAGAGCCACAGCGCCGGGAGCTGGCATTTCCCGGCGGAATCTTCTGGCAGGAGCTCAGCGAGGTGGCCGAAGAACTGGTGCCGGATGTCCTAGCGGGAGGCCAGCGCTTTCAGAATTGCCTCGCAGAGGGCGGAGGCGGCTGCCATACTCCCCTGGAGCAGGTCCTGGAGCGGTGGAACGGCGGGGGCCTCTTCCTCCTGTACGGCGGCGGGGACAGCGCGGTGTCCGGGGCTGGCAAGACCACCTCGCTGCGCCTACTGTGCCGGCACATGGCGGCACGGCACCCCATCTTGGTCCCGCTGAGCCAGGTCTATACGTCCTATGGGCTGCGAAACCTGAAAAAAGAGAACGGGCGCCCCAGACTGCTCACCTGGCTGGGTGCGCATGGGGTGCCCGTCGGGGATCTGAGTGAACTGGAGGGGCGGCCCCTGGCGCTGGATGGCCTGGATGAGGTCACCTCCTCCGAGGGAGTCCAATCCCTGTGCGACGACCTGATGGCCCTGTGCCAGAGCGGCAAAATCCCTGTGGTGGTCAGCAGCAAGCTGCCCCCGGAAGAGCTGGCGGCCTGGACCCATAGCCTGAGCAGCATCGCCCACCTGTGGTGCAGCGCGGTGCGGTGTCAGGTCCAGCCCATCGGCCGGAACCAGCGCCAGAGCTATCTGGCCCGGTACGGGCAGGCCCTTCCGCCGGGGCACGAGGCCCTGAACACCCCGTTTTTGCTCTACCTGTACAGCTCCACCCGGGATTTTTTGCTCCGGGACCAGGGACCCGCCTTCCGCGGCATCCGGGAGCGGTGGCTGAACGGCACCGGCGGGAACGGGCCAGAGTCTCTCTTCCGCCTCTGGCTGGGCGTCCAGATCTGCCGCTGGTATGAGAGCAACCAAGGCGACGATCTGCGCAACGAACAGGACGCCTTTTTCCTCCTCTTCGCGCTGCCGGCCGTAGCGTTCCGTATGCTGGTCCATGAGGTGTGCGACAGCTACTATGTGCCCTCCGCCGCCCGGGCGGCGGACAGCGGGACGGTGGAAGCGCTCCTGGACGGCGCCTTCCCGGCCCTCCGCGCGGCGCTGTTCCAGTTTTCGGTCTACCGGGAGGGCGGGCTGGAGACCCTGGCCTCCCGGCGTGAGGCTCTCAACGCCCACGGATTTTCCGCCGGACAGGCCGCGGCCATCCTCCACCGGAGCTTTGATCCCTCCACGCTTCGCTGGGAGTACCACTTCGTCAACCAAGCGGTGCGGGACGAGCTGGCCATGCTCCACATGGCCAATTTGTTTTACGCGGCCTATCACCGGTATCCGGCCGACCCGGAGGCGGCGGAGGGCCTCTATTGGGACTGCCCGGCCCACTACCTGCACCGTCCCATGTTCCGGCGGGTCTTTGACTATCTGGGGGAGCTCTTCGGAAGTCAGGAGGCCGTCCGAGCCGTTCTGGAGAACGGACCGGGGGAGGCGTGCGGAGGATTTTCGGGTTATCTGCTTTGTATCCTGGCCTATGAGATCTGTGCCGCCCTGGAGATCCCCCAACAGCGGGATTGGATGGCGCGGGCGGCTACTTTACGCTCCTGGCTGCGTCCGGATGAAGCGGACCGGGCTGGGGTGGAGTACATCCTGCTGGAGCTCTGTGAGAGCGCCCGTGAACTCCGCATGCAGGGAAAGTTCCGGCAGGCCGCGGAGAAGGCCCGTGCGGCCATCCAGATCCACCGGGACCACCCGGAGTTCCGCAATTCCGACGGCTACCACAGCCTGGCCAAGGTCTATCTGGAGCAGGTGACCCGGGCGCTCAACGGGGAGCCACCTGGGCAAGACTGGCTCACCGCCGTTCCGCCGGAGGAACGGGCGCTGTCGGACGCCGTCTGGGCAGAGCTCCACGTCCTGGATGCCCGGACCCGGGCCGGGGATCCGTGGCCGGACCAGCTTCCAACGCTGGGGCAGCTGCTGCCCCAGTGCCGGGCCAGCCTCCCAGCCCTTCTTGCCCTGGCCGAGCGGGCCAGACTGCGGCTGGAGCGCTACCAGGCGGAAGGCTGTTTTGGCGACGAGACGCTGGCCTTTCTTGTGGAGAGCTCCTATGCGGCCAAGCTTCTGAGCATCTGTGCGGCGCTCCATGAGGGGGCCAGCGGCGCGGCGCTGAATATGCTGGGCTGCTTTTGCGAAAACCAGCAGGAGCTTCTGGAGAACTGCACGGAGCTCCCCTTCTTCCAGGCCAACCCCCGGCTCCACTGCCACATCGCGCCGGAGGAGCTGAAAGACCCGGAGTGGGCCGTCCACGCTTGGCAGCTCTATCTGCGGATCTATCAGATTCAACGCGGTTTGCAGCCCTACCCCGCCCGGTGTCTGGCTGATCTGTTGCTCACCCGGCGGGTGCGGCTGGACGGGGCGGGCCAGGCGGTGCCCGGCCCCGGCGTATCCCCGCAGTGGAACCGGAAGGAGCTGGATTTCATGTGGGAAGCCACGGCCCGCTCCTGTACCAGTCAGGGCAACGGCAGCGAGATTCGGCGCATCCGTCTCCTAAACGAGCTGCTGGAACTGCCGGAGGGCGATCCGTATCTACGGGACAGAGCGCTGGAACGGGAGGATCTGGAGCGGGAGGCGGCGGACCGCTACCAGAAGGAGTGGACGCGCTGCCGGTGTGAGGAGCGGCTGAACCGCCACCAGGTGGACCTCTACACCGTGATGCTCCTGGCAGAGTACCGTGACGGCCGTGGAGTGCGGCTGGACGCGCCGACGTGGAAGAGCGGCATTTATACTTTTTTCCAGGCTCACATTCCTACCCGGGCCCGTCTAGAGCATCAGGTGCGGAAGGCCGCCCAGCTCCCCCTCAACCGGAATGCGGACGTCCAGGTCCTGCGGGCGGAGTGGCGGGCAAAGCTGTGGAGACAAACCTACACCACCGGCCACCTCCTAGGGCTCTCTACGCTCTGGGCCTGCTGGGAGCGCCTGCACCGCCTGGAGGCCATGACCCGCGGCCTCTACGACCTCTTCCACGACCGGATGGGGGCGGAGTGGAGCGAGATCCTGCGGGTTCTGCGGGACAGGGACGCCGTTTAGGTCGGGAAAACGGTCGTCCTGCGGGCGCATATAGACTGAGGTAAAATAATCGCAGGAGGTGAAAGAGATGCTGGAACGGGGAAAATGGACCGGGACGTGATAGAAATTGTGGGAATCGAGAGCTTGGTACCAGCGGTGCATCTGCTGCGGAAGATAGACAAAGCGGTGGACTTCAGACGGCTGTACGAAATGGTGGAGCCGTTGTACTGTGAGGACAACGGCAGGCCCAGCGTAGCCCCGGTGGTACTGTTCAAAATGGTACTGATCCATCATCTGTACGGATTGCCATCCCTCCGGCGGACGGCGGAAGAGGTGGGGTTGAATGTAGCATACCGCTGGTTTCTGAGGTACAGCTTGCAGAAGGAGATGCCCCACTTTTCCACGGTGAGCTATAATTTCCGGCATCGTTTTACCGAGGATACGATAGACCGGGTATTCCGTTGGATTCTGGAGGAAGTGGCGGAGGGGGGATACCTTTCTCCCAAGGCGGTATTTATCGACGGCACCCACATCAAGGCCAACGCCAACACCAAGAAGCAGGTGAAGGTGCAGATTCCAGCCGCGTCCAAACACTATGCCAAGGAACTGATGGAAGAGGTAAACGCAGACCGGGAGCTTCACCGAAAGAAGCCCTTTGACGACGATGACGAGCTACCGGCTCCAACAAAGAAGGCTAGAGACAACACCTCGAAGAAGAAGCTGGCCCGGCGGAAGAAGGAGAAGCAGCGCACGGTGACCCGGAGCGTGACCGGTCCGAGCAGCGGGTTATTCGTAAAGGGTGATCACAAACGGCAGTTTGCCTATGAAGCGCACACCGCCTGTGACAAGCACGGATTTGTTCTGGAGACCGTCATTACCCCCGGGAATGTGCATGACAGCGCGGCATTTGACGAAGCCTATGACCGAGTGACGGAAGAATTTCCCGAGGTAGAGGCTATTGTTGCAGACTCCGCCTACAAAACGCCTCATATCTGCAAAAAAGTATCTGAATATGGACGTGTGCTGTCCACCGCTTACAAGCGGCCTCAGACCACGAAGGGCGGCCATGAGTGGTGCAAGTATGTGTATGACGAATACTATGACTGCGTGCTCTGCCCGGAGTACCATGTGCTAAACTACCACACCACCAACCGGGATGGATACCGGGAGTACCGAAGCGACCCGAAGATCTGTGTCAACTGCCCTACCCGATATCTGTGTACCCGCTTCACCAACGGCGGCAGGCCACCATTGACTGACGAGATCCGGCGCAGATTGTAGTAGTGGCTGTATCGAAAGATGAGGGTCTTCACGTCCTCACGCCGCAGTTTGGTAGTATCCATGTGGTTTGAAAAATCTGCTGCTCCTCCTGTGCCTGCCGCATCATTCTTCGCACAGCCTGTCGCTCCATATCTTCATACAGCATACGGGAAATCGTCTTTTTGCAGTCAAACATTAGAAGCTGGTTGTACTTCTCGCCGTAAACTTGCTGTGCCCGGTTCTCCGCTTCCTGTTCCTTATTGGGACGAATGGCCTGTCTTGCCTCATAGAGCTGCACCAAGTCAAAGCCCTGGGCCTGCTCCCGAAGCCCGGCATACTCGTTCAGGGCAGCGTCCAGCTCGGCAGAATGCTTCTGTTCCTGTTCTTCCAGCCGTTTCAGGCTCTGCTCCATGGCGGCAATGTCTTTAGGAAATTTATCGGCGGCATCTTCCTCGGTATATGCCAGCGATGCCAAAAGCATATTTTTCTCCGAACGCAGTTCCTCCAAATCCTCTGTCAGAGCCGCAATCTTTGCCGCCAGTTCCCGGTGTCGGAATACATGGACAGCGGAAAGAACCTTTTTCTCGGAAAGCAGGCTGCGGCGCTCTTTCGTCTTATCCCGAA
>NZ_JACLZC010000072.1 GCF_016901735.1 Pseudoflavonifractor phocaeensis
CCCCCTTCCTGCGCATCCCCTTCCCCCAGGCCATGGAGACCTACGGCACCGATAAGCCCGACCTGCGCATCGACCTGACCCTCACCGACGCCACCGACCTGCTGGCGGACTGCGGCTTTGGTCCCTTTGCGGGCAACACCGTTGAGGCGGTGCCCGTCTCCGGCTTTACCGCCACCCGCAAGCAGATCGACAAGCTGTGCGCCGACGTGGAGGTGCAGGCCGGGGAAAAGGTCTACTGGTTCCGCCTGGACGAGAAGGGCGAGCTGGTAGGCGGTATCTCCAAGTTCCTCCAGGACAAGAAGCAGCAGGTCATCGACGCTCTGGGCCTCCAGCCCGGCGCCTTCGTGGGCCTCACCGCCGGCAAGAAGCTGACCGCCCAGAAAACCGCCGGCGTGTTTATCAAGCAGGTGGTGGCCCTGGCGCCCCAGCACTTCAACAAGGAGCAGTATGCCTTCTGCTGGATTGTGGACTTCCCCATGTACGAGATCGGCGAGGAGTCCGGCGAGCTGGAGTTCTGCCATAACCCCTTCTCCATGCCCAACGGCGGCCTTGAGATCCTCAAGAAGGCGGCCGCCGGCGAGGTGGACCCCCTGACCATCACCGCTTTCCAGTACGACCTGGTGTGCAACGGCGTGGAGCTGTCCTCCGGTGCCGTCCGGAACCATGACCCCGAGATCATGATCGAGGCGTTCCAGCTGGTCCGACTGGGCGAGGATGACGTGAAGGCCAAGTTCCCCGCCATGTACAACGCCTTTACCTACGGCGCGCCCCCCCATGCCGGCATCGCCCCCGGCGTGGACCGCATGGTCATGCTGCTGGCCGGCGAGGAGTCCATCCGTGAGATCATCCCCTTCCCCATGAACAAGAACGCCCAGGACCTGATGATGGGTGCTCCTTCTTTTGTCACCGACGCCCAGCTCAACGAGCTGAACATCGTGTGCACCAAGCTGGAGGAAGAGTAAGAATCCGCCTTGACGGAAGGGTCAAAAGGTGATAGAATACGCCCATTGAAAGACGATGACCGGGAAGAGTAGGCGGAATACCCGGACCCAAGAGAGGAGCCGGCCGGTGCAAGGCTCCCGACGGTCCCGCCCAAGGCGCCCGTGAGTCGCGGAGCGGAAATGCTCCGCCGGTTTGAAAGGACCCGCCGTTACCGGGTGAGAGCGCGGAACGTGTCCGTTCCGAATTCAGGTGGCACCACGGAGAAGATCCGCCCTGAGCCTTCGGGCTCAGGGCGTTTTTTTCTATATCAAAACCAGACAAAGGAGTTTGAGACCATATGAAGAACACCGAAAAGACCATGGAGCAGATTGTCAATCTGTGCAAGGGCCGCGGCTTCATCTTCGCCGGCAGCGAGATCTACGGCGGCCTGGCCAACACCTGGGACTACGGCCCCCTGGGCGTGGAGCTGAAGAACAACGTCAAAAAGGCCTGGTGGAAGAAGTTCGTCCAGGAAAACCGCTATAATGTGGGCCTGGACGCCGCCATCCTCATGAATCCCCAGACCTGGGTGGCCTCCGGCCATGTGGGCGGCTTCTCCGATCCCCTCATGGACTGCAAAGAGTGCAAGGAGCGCTTCCGCGCCGACAAGGTCATCGAGGACTGGTGCGCCGAGCACAGCTTCGACCTGGGTCACAGCGTGGACGCCATGAGCCAGGCCGAGATGAAGGCCTTTATCGACGAGCATCAGATTGCCTGCCCCACCTGCGGCAAGTTCAACTGGACCGACATCCGCCAGTTCAACCTGATGTTCAAGACCTTCCAGGGGGTCACCGAGGACGCCAAGAACACCGTTTACCTCCGTCCCGAGACCGCCCAGGGCATTTTCGTCAACTTCCAGAACGTGCAGCGCACCACCAGAAGAAAACTGCCCTTCGGCGTGTGCCAGGTGGGCAAGTCCTTCCGCAACGAGATCACCCCGGGCAACTTCACCTTCCGCACCCGCGAATTTGAGCAGATGGAGCTGGAGTTCTTCTGCACCCCCGGCACCGAGCTGGAGTGGTTCGCCTACTGGAAGGACTTCTGCCACAAGTGGCTCCTCTCCCTGGGCATGAAGGACGAAAACCTCCGTCTCCGCGACCATGACCCCGAGGAGCTCTCCCACTACTCCAACGCCACCACCGACTTTGAGTTCGTGTTCCCCTTCGGCTGGGGCGAGCTGTGGGGCGTGGCCTCCCGCACCGACTTCGACCTGAAGGCCCACCAGACCACCTCCGGCAAGGACCAGACCTATTTTGACCAGGAGAAGAACGAGCATTATATTCCCTATGTCATCGAGCCCTCTCTGGGCGCCGACCGCGTGACTCTGGCCTTCCTGGTGGACGCCTACGACGAGGAAGTGGTGGGTCAGGACAAGAACGGCAAGGATGACGTCCGTACCGTCCTCCGCCTCCATCCCGCTCTGGCTCCCTTCAAGTGCGCCGTGCTGCCCCTCTCCAAGAAGCTGGCCGGCCCCGCCCAGGAGCTCCAGGAGCAGCTGTCCAAGTCCTTCATGGTGGACTACGACGACGCCGGCTCCATCGGCAAGCGCTACCGCCGTCAGGACGAGATCGGCACCCCCTTCTGCATCACCGTGGACTTCCAGACCGTGGGCTCCGACACCGAGGAGGCCGACCACTGCGTCACCATCCGTGAGCGCGACTCCATGGAGCAGGTCCGTATCCCCATCAGCGAGGTGCAAGCCTATATCGCCCAGCGCGTCGCCTTCTAACCTACTTTCTTTCGAGAAAGAAAGTAGGCAAAGAAAGCTTTCATAAAGCGCTCAACTGGTAGGTTGTGCATAGACGCGGGGCGCACAATGTGCGCCCCCTACAAGACACATATAGCACACAGAGGGCGGTGGAGCGCACAGAAAGGAAGAATGGAACACCTGCGGGTAGGGGGTAACAGTCACCCAAACGGTCTCGGCGGCACCTGGGGGAATGCAAAGGGGGGTATCCCCCCTTTGCCCCTTTTGGTCCAGGCCCTTTTCGGGAAAAGGGCCTGGCGCCGCCCGCGCAGGGCCGTTCCCGTGGAGAATCGAAAAACGATTCCGCCTTTGCTTCCCTCCTCGCGGCATAGCCGCTCGGCCTCCGCTAAAAATGTGCCGCCGGCACATTTTCTTTACGCTGCGGCGCCCGCGCAGGGCAAAACAAAATGCAAAAAGAGCGTCAGGTGTTTCATGCCTGACGCTCTTTCCATCATCATCAATGATTAGGGGAGATAGTTGAGGGGATTGACCAGCTGGCCGTTCACATGGACCTCAAAGTGGCAGTGGGTGCCGGTGGACCGGCCGGTGGAGCCGGCCAGCGCGATGGTCTCGCCCTTGGCGACCTTGTCGCCCACCGAAACCAGCAGACTGGAGTTGTGGGCATAATAGGTGACCTTGCCGTTGCCGTGGTCGATGACCACCAGCTTGCCGTAAGTACCATTCCAGCCGGAGAAGGTGACGGTACCGCCGTCGGCGGCCACAATGCTGGTGCCGTAGGAACAGGCGATGTCAATGCCGCGGTGGAGGCTGTAGGAACCGAAGATGGAGCGGTAGCCATAGCTGGAGGTGATGCGGCCATAGACCGGCCAGCGGAAGGAACCGGTGGCCACCCAGGTGGGCTTTTCCTTGGTGCCCACGGCCACAATGGCCTCGGTGGGCTCCGAGGTGACGGTAATACCGGTGATGTCCCGGCTGGACTCTTTGCCGTTGATGTAAGTAATGTCGGCGTTGACCAGCTGGCTGCCCTCCACGCCGGCCTGGATGACCTTGCTCTCACCTTCGTACATGGAGCTGTCCTCCACCTGCTGGGTCTCGTAGGGGATGGCCTCGGTATAAGTCACCGCGTCCACGGTGCGCACCGACAGGGCGGGGATCTCCTCCTTGACGCTCAGCTCCTGGCCGATCATCAGCAGGTTGATGTCCACGCCGGGATTGAGGGTCTGGAGCTCGGCCACCGTCATGCCGTTGTTGTTGGCGATGTCGGAGAAGGTATCGCCGGACACCACGGTATAGGTGGTCTGGCCGTTGGTGTTGGCGGTCAGGGCGGCGGTGATGTTGTCCACATCCTGCTCCACGGTGGAGGCGATATACTCGCGGGTGATGGATACCTGATCCACAAAGCCGCTTTCAATGGTGTTCTCCGTCTCGTAGGAGGACTTGATGCCCTCCAGAACGGCGTCCAGCGCGGCCTTGTTCTCGGCGGCGCCGATCACCTGGCCGTTGACCGACAGGACGTAGCTCTTCATGACCTCGCCGATCCGGTCCAGCAGGTAGGGCTCATAGCTGGCGGCGGAGGGGACCGCCTCCTTCTTGGCCAGGGCCAGCTCGTAGGTGACCTCCCCGTCCATGGTGTAGGGGTAGCCCAGAATGTCGGAGGCCCGCTCCTCCACCCGGGTCACGACCGCCTGGAATTCCTCCTGGGTGGCCACAACGCCCAGGGGGACGCCGTCCATGGCCACCTGGTAGCAGGGGGTGTAGACGGTGCCCACCACCGCGGTCACCCCCACGATGGTGGCCAGCGCCAAAAAGCTCATGGGGTTGAACCGCTCCAGCTTGGCGTGGAGCCGGTCCAGCCGCCGGATCAGCCCGGCGTGCTCCTGGAAAAAGCGCTCCGCCCGCACCTCCAGGGCGGTGCGCTGACGGTACCGGGGCAGCTCCGGCTGGGCGGCTGCCGCCCCGGAAAAGGGCTGATGCAGAATTTCGTCCATGAAATGGGACCTCCTGAAAAAACGGCTCCGTCCCCCCTGCGGGTTATGACAGAACGGTAAATAAAAATTACAATTCGGTTACAAACGCTATCTTACACTCATTTAATCCATAAGTCAACCCCCATTTCCAAATTTCAGGGTCATTATCCCAGGTAAAAGTGCAATAAAATTCTTCAGACTTGTAACCGGGGCCGTTTAACTGAGCAGCAGTTCCAGGTCCGAAAGGGTCAGACGGGGCTGGAGGGCCAGGGTAACGGCGTAGCCGATGACCTTGGCCAGATCGGCCACCCGCTGGTCGATGTCCCGGGGGGTGACCATCAGTCCGCCGCCCACCTCCCGCAGGGCCCGGACGTCCGGGCCGCCGCCCCCCACCCGTTCCAGGAGGTCGGCCGCCAATGTGGCCCCGTCCACCACCGTGGGCACCCCCACCGCGATGACCGGCACCCCCAGGGTACCGGCGTTGAGGGCCGCCCGGGCGTTGCCCACCCCGGAGCCGGGCACGATGCCGGTGTCGGTGAGCTGTACGGTGGTGCATACCCGGTTGACGCTGCGGGCCGCCAGGGCGTCGATGGCCACCACGCAGCAGGGGTGGAGCCGGGCCGCCACCGCCCCCACCAACTCGCCGCTCTCCATGCCGGTGGAGGCCATGACCCCCGCCGCCAGCGCCGCCACCGGCCGAAAGTCCCCGAAATGGACCGGCTCCCCCTCCACCAGATGGCGGGTCACCAGCACCGCGTCCACCGCGCCCGGGCCGATGTCGTCCGGCGTGATGGCCCGGTTGCCCAGTCCCACCACCAGCACCGTCCCCTCTCCCGGCGGCAGCAGAGCCCGCAGCTCGGCCGACACCGTCTCCACCGCCCGGGGAAAGGCCTCCTCCGCCCGCTGGGCCAGGCCGGTGAGCTCCACCGTCACATACTTCCCCACCGGCTTGCCCAGGGCCTCAGCCCCTTCCTGGTCCAGAATCTCCACCGTGGTCACCTCATACCCGGACCGGCTGCCCGTCCGCACCGTCACGCCGGGCAATTCCCCCTGTCCGCCCTCCGACCAGATCTGCCGCGCCTCCACCGCCAAGTCGGTCCGCCGCGTCGTCTCCATAGCGCCCTCCTTCTCCCTCCCGGAGGAGAGATGAAAAATTTTTCTGGAAAATTCAAAATAACAGTTGCATTTTTCCCCTTTCACTGTTAAAATATAAATCTGCATGGACGTACTGTCCAAATCGTCATCGGAGGAGGTGTTTGGTTTGCCGAATATTAAATCTGCCAAGAAGCGTGTCCTGGTCAACTCCGCCAAGGCCATGCAGAACAAGGCCGCCAGATCCGCGCTCAAGACCGACATTAAGAAGTTTGAGGCCGCGGTGGCCGAAGGCAACCGCAGCGAGGCCGATAGCGCTTACAAGGTGGCTGTCAAGGCCGTCGATAAGGCTGTGGGCCATGGTCTGCTGCATCGGAACAACGCCGCGCGCAAGAAGAGCGCCATGACCATCAAGCTCAACCAGCTGGCCTGATCTGCATATGTGGTCGAAAGAACCGCCTGCAACGCAGGCGGTTTTTTGTTTCTTTCACCCAGCTTGTAAAAACTGGAAAAATATGTTATACTTGTGCTGCCAAAACATCGGGGAAAGAAGGGACAAGCCGTGAAGCAAGTTTGGGAACTGCCGCCGGTCCGCTTCGTGCGGGAGATGGTGGAGCTCTATTTTGAAAAGCACGTCTCCCGGGCGGCGGCGGAGCTGGCCTACTTTTTGATCTTGTCCTTTTTCCCCCTTTTGATCTGTGTCAACGCCTTTGTGGGCCTGCTGGATCTGGATGTGGGGGCCATTCTGATGGCGGCGGACTCGGTGCTGCCTGACGAGACCATGGCGGTGCTGGCCGAATATCTGGACTATATTTCCCACAATCAATCCAGCGCCCTGCTGGTGGCGGGGGTCATGATGGCCCTCTTTGCCGGTTCGGCGGCCTTTCGGGGGCTGATGACCGTGATGGAAGAGCTCTATGGCCGGCAGAGCTACCAGGGCGTTTGGCAGATCGTCGCCAGCGTGGTCTTTTCGGTGCTGCTGCTGGCCACCATTTACCTGTCCATTGTGGTGCTGCTCACCGGCGAGTGGCTCTTCCATCTGCTGATGGATTTCTTTCACTTACAGGAATTTTCCCTCCCCTGGGAGTGGCAGTGGATGCGCTTTCTGCTCTTTTTCTGTATGCTCTTCCTCTTTGTGCTGGTGGTGTACCGCATGGCCGCGCCCAAGGGAAAGCCACGTCCGCCGGTCCTCACCGGCGCGGTGCTGGCGTCGGTGGCCATTGTGGCCGCTTCGGCCCTGTTTTCCTGGTTCATCGGCCTCTCTTCCCGCTACTCCCTTATCTACGGCTCCCTGGGCTCTCTGATTATCCTGCTGGTGTGGCTTTATCTGTGCGGCAACATCATTATTCTGGGCAATGTCTTTAACTGCGTGTGGTACCGCCACAAAAAGATGCGCTACCTCAAAAAGCTCAAGCGGGAACGGGACTAGCGCCCGGCTCCATCCAACATAAGCGAAAAAACCGGACGCACCGGAGAGCGGAAAGCTCTTTTGGTGCGTCCGGTCTTGTTTTGGGGAAAAAGCGGCTTACATATCCACCAGGGCGGCGGTGATGATGGCCATGGAGTAGACCTCCTGGGCGTTGCAGCCGCGGGACAGGTCGTTGATGGGGGCGTTCAGGCCCAGCAGGATGGGGCCGTAGGCGTCGAAGTTGCCCAGACGCTGGGCGATCTTGTAGCCGATGTTGCCGGCGTTGATGTCGGGGAAGATGAAGGTGTTGGCGTGACCGGCCACCTTGGAGTCGGGGCACTTGGTCTGGGCCACACGGGGGGACACGGCGGCGTCAAACTGCAGCTCGCCTTCCACCGGCAGGTCGGGGGCGGCGGCGCGAATCTTGGCGGTGGCGTTGTGCATCTTGTCCACGTCCTCGCCGGCGCCGGAGCCCAGGGTGGAGTAGGACAGCAGGGCCACCTGGGGGTCCACGCCGAAGATGCGGGCACACTTGGCGGTCTCAATGGCGATCTCCACCAGGTCGTCCTCGGAGGGCTTGATGTTGATGGCGCAGTCGCCCATGGCCAGCACGTCGTTGCCGCCGGTGACGGAGGGGCGGACCAGGATAAAGCAGGAGGAGACGATCTTGTTGCCCGGCTTGGTCTTGATGAGCTGGAGGGCGGGGCGGACGGTGTCGGCGGTGGAGTAGGTGGCGCCGCCCAGCAGGGCGTCGGCCTTGCCCATCTTGACCAGCATGGTGCCGAAGTAGTTGCCCATCTTCAGGCTGGCGCGGCACTGCTCCTCGGTCATCTTGCCCTTGCGCAGCTCCACCATGGTCTTGACCATCTCGTCCATTTCGGGATAGTTCTCCGGGTCCATAATCTCGGCGCCGCGGATGTTGTAGCCGGCCTCCTCGGCGGCGTGCTTGACCTCAGCCTCATTACCAACCAGCACGGGGGTCAGCCAGGTGCCGGCCAGCAGGCGGGCGCTGGCCTCCAGGATACGAGGGTCGGTACCCTCGGTGAATACGATCTTCTTGGGGTGCTTTTTCAGCTTGTCGATGAGTTTGCCAAACATAATAGGTGCCTCCGTCTGTAAATTGATTGATGTTATATCGCTCTTTTCCCGCGATATTGCTGGATAGGAACATTATACATCACAAAAACCAAAAATCACAGTCCCAAAACAGAATATTTTCCTATTTTTGTTCTTTACTTTTTGTATTCTATCCTTTATACTTTACTCACTGTTTTGGAATGGTTTTGGTTTGTTTTGCATTTCTTTTACCCCCATATTTTGACTCATGAGGTGTTCACGATCATGCATTCTGATTTTTCGCGCTGTCTCTCCCTCCTCCGCCAGGAAAAAGGGATCTCCCAGCGTGCCGCGGCCAAGGATCTGGGAATCAGTCAGGCCCTTTTGTCCCACTATGAAAACGGCGTCCGGGAGCCGGGCCTGGCCTTTGTCACCCGGGCCTGTGATTACTACAACGTATCGGCGGATTTCCTGCTGGGCCGTACGCTGACCAAGGACGGCTCCACCATCGTCTCGGCGGATGAGCTTTACGACGCCTCCACCGAAAAGGACAACGTACTCCACGGGAGCATCGTGGCCACGCTGAACAAAAAGCTGCTGGTCAACTCCCTGGGACTGCTCTTCGATCTGCTGGGCAAAACCGGCTCCAAGTCGGCCATCAAGCTGGCGGCCGAGTACCTGTCCACCGCGATTTATGCCATTTTCCGCTATATGTTCCGGGCCAGCGGCAATGAAAACGAGGACTTTTTCGCCGTCTCCCCGCTGGCCTTCGGCTCGGGCGTCACCACCGCCGACATGGCCGCCACCCGCATCACCTTTATCGACGCCTTGGAGCAGCACCGCAAGGACAAGGGCGCCTTTCCGCCCATGAACCATGACGCCCTCTCCGCCAACTATCCCGTCCTGTACCAGTCCCTCTTCCAGGTGGTCCACGGCACCGACACCCGCATCAACACCCTGTTGGACAACCGGCGCAACAGCCTGAAATAATCCTGTCTCATTTTGGAGGTTTTTATGAGCGACCAGTCCAGAATCCGTAATTTTTCCATCATCGCCCACATCGACCACGGCAAATCCACCCTCTCCGACCGGCTCATCGAGCTGTGCAACGCCGTCTCCCAGCGGGAGATGGAGTCCCAGCTGCTGGACAACATGGACCTGGAGAAGGAGCGCGGCATCACCATCAAGGCCCGGGCGGTCAAGCTGAACTACACCGCAGAGGACGGCCAGGAGTATGAGCTTAATCTCATCGACACGCCGGGCCATGTGGACTTCAACTATGAGGTCTCCCGCTCTCTGGCCGCCTGCGAGGGCGCCATTCTGGTGGTGGACGCCGCCCAGGGCATCGAGGCCCAGACCCTGGCCAATACCTACCTGGCCATGGAGCACGACCTGGAGATCCGGCCGGTGGTCAACAAGATCGACCTGCCCGCCGCCGACCCGGAGCGGGTCAAGCACGAGATTGAGGACGTGCTGGCCCTCCCCGCCCTGGAGGCCCCCGAGATTTCCGCCAAAATGGGCATCAACGTGGAGGCGGTGCTGGAGGATATCGTCCAAAATATCCCCGCCCCCAACGGCGACCCCGACGCCCCTCTCAAGGCCCTCATTTTCGACAGCCAGTACGACGCCTACCGGGGCGTGATTGTCTATTTCCGCGTCATGGAGGGCACGGTGCGCACCGGTATGAAGGTCAAGATGATGGCCTCCGGCGCCGTCTATGACGTCATTGAGTGCGGCTATCTCCGTCCCCTGGGCATGGAGCCCGCCGGCTGCCTCTCCGCCGGCGAGGTGGGCTATTTTACCGCCTCCATCAAAAACGTAAAGGACACCCGGGTGGGCGACACCATCACCGAGGCCAACCGTCCCGCCGCCGAGGCCCTGCCCGGCTACCGGCCGGTGCAGCCCATGGTCTACTGCGGCGTGTACACCGAGGACGGCTCCAAGTACCCCGACCTGCGGGACGCCCTGGAAAAGCTCCGCCTCAACGACGCCTCTCTCTCCTTCGAGCCGGAATCCTCCGTGGCTCTGGGCTTCGGTTTCCGCTGCGGATTTTTGGGAATGCTCCATATGGAGATCATCCAGGAACGGCTGGAGCGGGAATTCGACCTGGATTTGGTGACCACCCTCCCCTCGGTTATCTACGAGATCACCAAAACCGACGGCAGCGTGGTCCATGTGGATAACCCCCACAATTATCCCGACCCCGCCGTCATCCAGGAGGCCCGGGAGCCCTATGCCAAGGTGTCCATCATCTCGCCCCCCGACTATGTGGGCAACATCATGCCCATGTGCCAGGACCGCCGGGGCGAGTTTAAGGATATGCAGTATCTGGACACCAATTTGGTGGAAATTCATTACTCCATGCCCCTCAATGAAATCATCTACGACTTTTTCGACGCTTTGAAGGCCAACACCAAGGGCTACGCCTCTCTGGACTACGAGCTGGAGGGCTACCGTACCAGCGACCTGGTGAAGGTGGATATGCTCCTCAACGGCGAGCAGGTGGACGCTCTCTCCTTTATCGCCCACCGGGAAAAGGCCTATAAGCGGGCCCGGCGCATCTGCGAAAAGCTGCGGGACAACATTCCCCGTCAGCTCTTCGAGGTGCCCGTGCAGGCGGCCATCGGCGGTAAGGTCATCGCCCGTGAGACCGTGCGGGCCATGCGCAAGGACGTGCTGGCCAAGTGCTACGGCGGAGACATCACCCGCAAAAAGAAGCTGCTGGAAAAGCAGAAGGAGGGCAAGAAAAAGATGCGCTCCCTGGGCTCCGTCCAGCTCCCCACCGAGGCGTTTATGGCCGTACTCAAACTGGACGAAGAATAACCTCCTTTCTTTCGCCCTACTTTCTTTCGAGAAAGAAAGTAGGCAAAGAAAGCTTCCATTCAGCGCCTGACTGGTAAGTCCTGCAAAACCGAATCAATCAATCAGGTGCCAACTGCGGGTACAAGGTCATTGTTTTAACCCGGTTTCGGCGCACCTGGGGGATTGACAAGGGGGGTATCCCCCCTTGTCCCCTTTTGGTCCAGGCCCTTTTCGGGAAAAGGGCCTGGCGCCGCCCGCGGAGGGCAAAAATCCCGCCCAGGGCAAATTTAAAAAACAAGGTGGTTTTCATGTCTACCCCACTCTATACCGCCCTGCGGGCTTTCGCCGATACCAACCCGCTGCGGATGCACATGCCCGGCCATAAGGGCAAAGAGCTGCCCCTTGCCGAGTTCTCCCCGGCGGCGGAGCTGGATTTTACCGAATTGCCCCCTACCGGTAATCTCTTCGCCGGGGAAGGTCCCATCGTGGAGGCCCAGCGCCTGTGGGCCAAGGTCTGCGGGGTGGAGGAATGTCTCTTCCTTACCGGCGGCTCCACTCAGGGGGTGCTCACCGCTCTGACCCTGGCCTGCCGGCCGGGAGACGCGGTGCTCATGGACCGGGGCTGTCACCGTTCGGCCTACCACGCCCTGGTGCTGCTGGACCTGGAGCCGGTCTATCTCTTCCGGCCCTGGCTGGAGGTGGCCGGCGTCCCCGGCCCCATGGACCCGGCGGAGGTGGACCGGGCGCTCACCGACCGCCCCGACATCCGGGCGGTGTTTCTCACCTCCCCCACCTATTACGGGGTTCGCTCCGATCTGCCCGCCATTGCCCAGGTGTGCCGCCGGCACGGGGCCAAGCTGGTGGTGGACGGGGCCCACGGGGCACACTTCCCCTTTTTGGGCATCTCCGAGCTGGCCGCCGCCGACCTGGCGGTCCTCTCCGCCCATAAAACCCTCCCCGCGCCGGGACAGGCGGCGGTGCTGCTGGCCAACGGCTATTCTCTGGCCCAGCTGTGCCGGGCCGGCAGCGTGTACGGCAGTTCCTCCCCCTCCTATCCCATAATGGCCGCGCTGGACGCCGTCCGGGAGGCGCTGATATCCGGTCCTCTGGGGCTGGACTATGTGGAGACCGCCGCCCAGACGGCTCTCCTGCGGCAGCGCTACCCTTCCCTCACCCCCAGGGACGCTCTGCTGGACCCCACCCGGTTTGTCCTCCGGTGTGACGACGGCTTTTCCGTCAAAAAAGAGCTGGAGAAGCTGGGGATCTATCCGGAAATGGCCGATATCCGCCATGTAGTCTTTATCCTCACCTGCGCCGACGGAAAAGAGGCGCTGGACCGCCTTACCCGGGGACTGGATCAGGTGCTGTCCCGCCGGCCCGCGCCCTTGTCCCTTCCCGCGCCGGTGACGCCCCCCCAGCCCCAGGCGGTCCTCCGGCCCAGGGAGGCCTTTTTCTCCTCCGTGGAGTCCCTGCCCCTCCGCCTGGCCGAGGGCCGGGTCTGCGCCGCCCAGGTGGCCCCCTATCCGCCCGGCGTGCCCGTGATCGCGCCCGGGGAGCTTGTTACGAAAAAAACTATCGCATATCTGGCGCAAATAGGTTATAATATGGAGAAAGACACGCTTGTGGTCCGTCCCGGGCTTTTGTGTGAGGCCGGACGGAGCGGCGGTCTTTGATCCGAGGAGGGATACTGAATGAAACTGATCCTTGCAATCATCAACCATGACGACGCCAACGCGGTCACCCAGTCGCTGACCCGCAACGGCTTTTCTTCCACCAAGCTGGCCACCACCGGCGGCTTCCTGATGGCGGGCAACGTCACCATCCTGGTGGGTGTGGACGAGGAGAAGGTCCAGACTGTGATCGATATTATCAAAGAGCAGTCCCACAGCCGCAAGCAGATGATCCCCACCACCGCGGAAATGACCTACGGCTACTATCCCAGCATGCCGGTGGAGGTCGTGGTGGGAGGCGCCACCATCTTTGTGGTGGACATTGAGCGCTTCGAGCGGGTCTGAGTCCCGATGAATCTCCAGGCTTTGGCGGGCAACGCCCCACTCAAGCGGCAGCTGGACTTGCAGACCGCCCGCCGCGGCCTTTCCCACGCCTACATCCTCAGCGGGCCTGCCGGAGTGGGCAAGCATACCCTGGCCGGTCTGCTGGCCGCCGCGCTGGTCTGCTCCGGCGGCGGCGAGACGCCTTGCGGACACTGCCCCGGCTGCCGGAAGGCCAGAGAGCGCATCCACCCCGACATCCAGTGGGTCCGGGGCGAGGGTGTGAAAGGTATTTCCGTGGCCCAGATCCGCGCCCTGCGGGCTGACGCCTACATCCGCCCCAACGAAGCCCCCCGCAAGGTCTACATCGTGGAGGACGGCCAGAACATGAACCCCAGCGCCCAGAACGCCCTGCTCAAACTGCTGGAGGAGGGGCCGTCCTATGCCGCTTTCCTGCTGCTCACCGACAACGCCGGCGCCCTTTTGCCCACCGTGCGCTCCCGGTGCGAGGTTTTGTCCCTCTCCCCCGTCACGGTGGAGGAGGCCGCCGCCTTTCTCCGCCTCCGCTTTCCCCAGCGCCCCCGGGAGGAGCTGGAGGAGGCCGCCCGGCGGTGCGAGGGCATTTTGGGCCGGGCCGTCCGGCTGCTGGAGGAGGACGGCGAGGCGCGGGACGCCCTGCGTCAGACCGCTTTGCGGCTGGGACAGGCGCTGGCCGCCGGCGACGAGCTGACGTTGGCGGAGCTGTGTGTGGGGCTGGAAAAATGGGACCGGGAGGCCCTGACCGCCCTGCTGGATGAGGAGATTCTTCTCCTGCGGGACGCCCTGGTCCGGCCCGGCGGCAGCTGGGACGAACCGGACCCCGAACGGCGGGATACCGCCCTGGCCCTGGCCAGAGGACGCGCCCCCGCCCGTCTTTTGCAGGATATCGCCCTGCTGGACCGGCTGCGCGCCGCCTGCGGCTTCTATGTGGGCGGCGGACATCTGGCCGGCTGGCTGTGCGCCGGTCTCTCCGGCGGTCTTTGATCCCCACTTTCCCAAATGGACGGCCATAAGGGCTTTCTCTGTCCGGCGCTTCCGGCGGAGACGGCTTTTCTGGCCGCTTGTCTTATCCCCATCATTTTGACACAATCGAGGATTATCCAAATGATCGAGATCATCAGCGTCCGCTTCAAAAGCGGCGGAAAACAATACTATTTTAACCCCAACGGCGTCCAGGTGGCGCCCGGCCAGGGAGTCATCATCGAAACCGCCCGGGGCGTGGAGCGGGGCGAGTGCGTCATGGGCAACACCATGGTGGACGAAACCGAGATCATCCAGCCCCTGCGTCCCATGCTCCGCCTGGAGACCGAGGAGGACCAGGCCACCCTTCGGGCCAACAAGGAAAAGGAGGCCAAGGCCTTCCGCATCTGTCAGGAGAAAATCGCCCGCCACGGCCTGGATATGAAGCTGGTGGAGGTGGAATACAGCTTTGACGGCAGTAAGATCCTCTTTTTCTTCACCAGCGAGGGCCGGGTGGACTTCCGGGCCCTGGTCAAGGACCTGGCCGGCGTGTTCCACACCCGCATCGAGCTGCGCCAGATCGGCGTGCGGGACGAGGCCAAAATGCTGGGCGGGCTGGGCATCTGCGGCCGGCCCTTCTGCTGCTGCGGCGTGCTGGACGAATTCCAGCCCGTCTCCATCAAGATGGCCAAGACCCAGGGTCTGTCTCTCAACCCCACCAAGATCTCCGGCACCTGCGGGCGGCTGATGTGCTGCCTCAAGTACGAGCAGGACGCCTACGAGGACGCCGCCAGCCGTCTGCCCAAGGCGGAATCCTTTGTGGAGACCCCCGACGGGGTAGGCACCGTGGCCCAGGTCAATCTTTTGAAGGAGACCGTCAAGGTCAAGCTGGAGGAGTCCACCGAGGCCCCCAAGTGTTATCAAAGCTGTGAGATCCGGGTGGTGCGCAACGGCAAGGGCAAGCGTCCCGAGGGCTATGTGGCCCCGCCGCCGGAGGAGCTGGCCAAGCTCCGGGCCGCCAGCGCCCCCGCGCCCCAGACCGAGGAGGACCGGCTCTCCGCCGCGCTGGAGGGACTCTCGCTGTCCGGTCCCATCGGCAGCCGGGACCACGGGGAGGAGAGCGAACGCGCCGCCGCCCGCCGCCGCGCCCGGACCCGCAGCCGGAGCCGGGCCAAGGCAAAGGAGGGCGCTCCCCAGACGCCGGGGGACGGCCAGCAGCCCCCCCAGAAGCCCAAGACGCCCGAGGCTCCCAAGGGCGAACGTCCGCCC
>NZ_JACLZC010000073.1 GCF_016901735.1 Pseudoflavonifractor phocaeensis
CGCCTACCCCGGAGCCCACCGCCCCGGTCCGGATCGCCGGTCTGCCGGCCAGCGCCCTGACCGACGGTACCGCCGCCCAGCAGGTCCAGGCCGCCGGCGCTTCCGCCGCCGTCTTTGATCTGAAGGGGGACGACGGCGTGCTGCAATACGTCTCCAGTCTGACGCTGGCCGCCCAGGGCGGCGCCAACGGCTCCGGCGAGACCCGCAACGCCGACATCCAGGCCCTCAACGAGGGAGACCTCTATACCGTGGCCCGGGTTTCCTGCTTCCGGGACAACAAGGTCCCCTACTATGTCCCCACTCTGGGGATCAAGACCAACAGCAACTACAACTGGCGGGACGGCGGCGACTACCGCTGGCTCAGCCCCACCAACGCCGACGCCCGGCAGTATGTTACCGACATCTGCGTGGAGCTGGCCCGGCTGGGCTTTGACGAGATCCTGCTGGACAACAGCGCCTACCCCACCGACGGGCATCTGGAGTATATCCGCAAGGGCGACGCCTACGACGCCGCTCAGTTTGAGACGGTGGTCACCGACTTTTACGCCCAGGTGAAATCCGCCCTGGCGGCCTATCCGGACGTGCGTCTCTCCATCGTCACCGACAGCGCCACTCTCCTCAGCGGCAGCAACGCCGTCAGCGGCCAGAGCGTGGCCGGCATGACCGCCAGCGCCGACCGGCTGTGGGTAGAGCTGGGGGAGAGCACCCTGACCGACGTTCAAACCGCCCTGGCCGGGCAAGGAGTGGAGCTTCCGGCGGACGCGCTGGTTCCCATTGCCGACGCCGCCGGCGACGCCTCCTCCTCCTGGGCCACCCTGCCCTGACCGGCTTTCTTTTCCGACAAAACAAAAAACAGGCTTCGCTTTTGAATCAGCGAAGCCTGTTTTGCTTTATCGTTTACTTGCGGCCGCCGCGGCGGGAACCGCTGCGCTTGTCCACATAGTGCAGCTCGGAAAGCTTGCTGTCCGAGGCCTGCATAAACTGCTTGAGCCGGTCTTCAAAGGTCGTGGGCTCCGCCGGCGCCTGACGCCGGAAACCGCCCTGGCTGCCGCTCCGGGCGCCGTTATTGGGACGGGGAGCGCGTCCGCCCATACCGCCCGCCGGGCGGCCCTGTCCCGCGGGACGGGGCGGGGGGTCCATAGCCTTCTTGATGGAGAGATTGATACGGCCGTTCTCGTCGATCCCGATGACCTTGACCTTGACCTCCTGTCCCTCCTTGAGAAAATCCTTTACGTCGTTGACATAGGAATAGGCGATCTCCGAGATATGCACCAGGCCGGACTTATTCTCCGGCAGCGAGACGAATGCACCGAATTTTGTGATACCTGTGACCTTTCCTTCCAGAACCGAACCAACACCAAACTCCATATTGACCGAAATATCCTCCTTCTTGATTTTGCGGCTCTTTCTCTGCCGCCTGCTCAGTCCGTGAAGATGATGATCTGCTCGTCAGGCGCGGCCAAGCCCAGCTTGGAGCGGGCCAGGTCCTCCTTCCGCTCGGGGTCGTCGCTGTGGTCCACAGCGTCCTGAAGGTCGGCGTTGGTCTGTTCCTGGGCGGCCACCTGGGCTTCCAGCTCAGCCTTCTGGGCCTCCGCCGCCGCGATCTGGCCCTGAAGATCCAGAACCGCCGTCACCGCCGCCACCAGCAGGGCCAAAACCACGATCTTGGTCAACAAACTGGCTCGTTTTGTCCTCATACGCCGTATTCCCTCCCCTGCGCCCCTTTTGTTGGGAGCTATCATCCATTTCTCTCATGAGCAGATTTATTCTATACCATTTCCGCCGATAATGGAAGCTTTTTTTTGCGGCTGCTCCTATTTTTTTACACAGCCGCGCCGTCAGGCGCACCGGCAGCGTCACAAGGCGCAGAAGGGCGGCCACGCCGTCGGCCAGACGGCTGACCAGCGTGAAAACCGGCGGGCTCAGCAGGCGAAAGTAGCACCACGCCCCGCCGAACACGCCGGCCACCATATAGATCCGCACCACGCCCCCCTCCCGGATGAGGGCATGGCAGAAGAGCGCGCAGGTCACCGCCGCCCAGAACAGCAGGTCCAGCGCGCCGCCCAGCAGGGGCAGACGGCCGCGCAGCACCCGCAGACTGTCATAAAGAAAGCCCACCGCCACCCCCAGCAGCAGCGCGCTCCCCAGAGAGAGCACCTGCTGCCCTATGGTGAAGCCCATCTCAGCGGAACAGACGGGACAGCAGGCTTCCCCGCTCCTGCGTCCGTTCCTCGTAGCTCAGCGCGTCGATGGTCCCCTCTACTTTTAAGTCTCCGCCGTCCAGACTCAGCTGCTCAATGTGCAGCCCTTCCCCGCGGACCACCAGGGTGCCCCGCACGGTATCCATCACGATCTCCCCCTCGTCGAAGCGCTCCACCTCCTCCACACCGGAGACGGTCAGCGCTTCCCGTTCCTCCAAAAGGATGTGGTGAGCCGCCTCGCTCCGCGGCTTCTGCTCGCCATACGGCATGGTATCCCCGCCTTTCCGTGGTTTGTCCCATGTATATGAGCGGGGGGCGGCGCTTATGCGCTCAGTTCCAGGCGTAGCCCAGCGGGCGGGCCAGTCGCTTGCCGATCAGCAGCGCCAGCACCAGCTTGACAAGATCCATGGGGAGAAAGGGGAGCACGCACTGGCCCAGCACGGCCAGGATGCCGATGGGGCCGTTGCTGGTGGTATAGAGATAGAGGTACCAGAGCGAGCCGAAGAGGTAGCAGGCCGCCAGTCCCAGCACGCCGAAGAGGAGAAAGGACGCCGTATTGCGGCCCATGAGCCGCTCACCCAGCCACATCACCGCCGCCTGGACCAAAAAGCCCAGAATGTAGCCGCCGGTCATGCCCAGCAGCTTGCCCGGCCCGCCGGTGAAACCGGCAAAGACCGGCGCGCCCACCGCGCCCAGCAGCAGATAGACCAGCACCGCCAGCGTGCCCCGCTTGCCGCCCAGCAGGGCGACGGCCAGAAAAACGCCGAAGGTCTGGAGGGTAAAGGGCACCACCGTGGGAATGGTGATCCAGGCGCAGACCGCGATGAGGGCCACCATGATGCCGATGTAGGTCAGATTCCGTGTTTTCATACAGAGAGCCTCCAATCGTAAACCTTTAATTACTTTCGGTTTACAATAGCACAACGGCAGCAGAATGTAAACCTTTTTTCGCGTTGGTTGACAATCTTTGGACCGGTGGCTAAAATGGAGGAAAAAGGAGGTCGATGGACTGTGCTGAAAGACGAGGTATTGGCCCTTTTGAAGGAGCGGGAGGAGCCCCGGTCCGGGGAGGAGATGAGCCGGACGCTGGGGGTGAGCCGGGCGGCGGTGTGGAAGGCCATTGCCGCCCTGCGGGAGGAGGACTATGAGATCTCCTCTGCGCCCAACCGGGGCTATCAGCTGCAAAACGCCCCCGACCGGCTCTCGGCGGGAGAGCTGGCGGGGGCGCTGAAGGGATGTGTCATCGGGCGTGAGCTGGTATGTCTGGGGGAGGTGGACTCCACCAACAGCGCCGTCAAGCGCCGGGCGGTGGAAGGCGCGCCGGCGGGTCTGGCCATCCTGGCCGAGTGTCAGACCGGCGGCCGGGGCCGGCGGGGCCGTGTCTTTCTCTCCCCCGCAGGCAAGGGCATCTACTGCTCGGTGCTCCTCCGCCCCAAGGCGGAGCTGCGGGAGCTTTTGTGGATCACCGCCTGGACCGGGGTGGCGGTGTGCGACGCCATCGAGGCGGTGTGTCACGTCCGCCCCGGCATCAAGTGGACCAACGACATCATTTTGGGAAAGAAAAAGGTGTGCGGCATCCTGACCGAGCTGGGCATGGAGGGCGAAAGCGCCCAGTCCCAGTATGTGGTGCCCGGCATCGGCATCAACATCAGCCAAACGCCGGAAGATTTCGGCCCCGAGGTGGCGGAGGTGGCCACTTCCCTGGCCCAGGAGCTGGGCTGGACGCCCCGCCGGGCCGACATCGCCGCCGCGCTGCTCCGGGCCCTGGACAAGATGAACGCCGATTTCCCCCGGGAAAAAGACCGCTATCTGGAGCAATACCGCCGGGACTGCGTGAATCTGGGGCAGCCGGTGCGGGTGCTGGCTCCGGGCGGACCCTGGGAGGGGGTGGCGGAGGCCATCGACGAGGAGTTTCAGCTGGTGGTCCGCCGGCCTGACGGCACGCGGGAAACCGTCTCCGCCGGCGAGGTGTCGGTCCGGGGGCTTTTGGGGTATGTATGAGTCTCAGGTGTGAGAGAGAATGGGCATTCGCAGTTGATAGCGGTGGAAGAGCTCCACCGCCTTGCCCTGAGCGCAGAGGACGGCGCTCTTGTCCCGCAGGGGCCGGACCGAGCATTGGGCCCCTTCCCGGGGGGTAAAGCCCAAAATGACCTTTTCGATCTCCGGACCGGCGAAGGCCCCCAACAGCTCGGCCAATGTGTGGCCGCTGCCCCCCAGGACCTCGTGGCACAGCATGGTGCTGCCCTCAAACTCGGCCACCACCACCGCGTCAAAGTCACTGAGATAGTAGATGTGCTCCCGCAGCGGACCGCCCAGATAGAAGAAAAGCAGCCCCGGGTTATGCTCCCAGGTCAGCAGGGCAAAGGGATTGCCCCGCTGATAGTGGGAGAGGATGAGGGATTTGTCCTGGGAGAGCTCCGGAATGAGGCGCCGCCGGAGATGCCGCCGTCCGTCGCTGGCCACGGTCATGGTGTGGCGCACTTCCCGCAGCTTTTCAAAGCCAAAGCGGCCGAAAAAGTCCTGGGTCTCCTGGGTGGCATAGAGGTAGAAACCGCCGCACTTGTCCTTCCAGTCGGCCATGGCCCGGGCCATCAGGAAATGAATCAGGCCCTTTCCCCGGGCGTCGCTCCGGCTGGTTACGGCCCCCAGCTGCACCAGGTGGAGTTCCCGGCCCATGAGCCGCAGGTCCATGGGGGTGACCGCCAGACTGGCCACCGCCGCCCCGTCCCGAAAGAGCGTATAGGGGCGGTAGCGGTCGGTCCAATGGCCCGCCCGGTACCAGCTCTCCAAATCCAGTCCGAACACCGGACCCATCAGGGCGTTGAGGCTCTCCCGTGCGCCGGGCTCCTCCTGGTAGCTGGTGCGGTAGTCGTAGCGGACCCCTTCAAGTGTGATTTCCATGGTTGTTCCCTCTCTCTTCTCTCTGTTTCGTCAAGAAAAAGCTGGGGAGCGCTTCCGCGCTCCCCGGCTCTTTTTCGCTATCAATGGCAGCGGAACCGTTAGTCCACAGGCATGGTCCAGCCATAGGGATCGGGCTGGGTGCCCCACTGAATCCCGGTCAGGGTGTCATAGAGCTTCTGGGTCACGGGGCCGATGACGCCGCCGTTGACCTCCGCCTTGCGCTCGTTCCAGCCCATCTCGCCGATGGGGGAGACCACCGCGGCGGTGCCGGTGCCCCAGGCCTCGTCCAGCTTGCCGGCGTCGGCCGCGTCAAAGAGCTCCTGGGCGGTGACCAGCCGCTCCTCCACCGGATAGCCCCAATCCCGCAGCAGCTGCAGGCAGGACCGGCGGGTGATGCCGGGCAGCACGGAGCCGGTAAGCTTAGGGGTGACGATGGCGCCGTCCACCTTGAACATGACGTTCATGGAGCCCACTTCCTCAATATACTTGCGCTCCACGCCGTCCAGCCACAGGACCTGGGCATAGCCCTGCTCCTCGGCCCGCTCGCCGGCGCGGATGGAGGCGGCGTAGTTGCCGCCGCACTTGGTGTAGCCGGTGCCGCCCCGGACGGCGCGTACGTCCTCGTTTTCCACATAGATCCGCACCGGGTTGATGCCCTCGGCGTAGTAGGCGCCCACGGGGCAGCAGATGACGCAGAAGAGATAGCTGTGGGAGGCGTGGACCCCCAGGCTGGCGTCGGTGGCGATGATGAAGGGGCGGATATAGAGGGAGGTGCCCGGCTCGCTGGGGACCCAGTCCTGCTCCACCTTTACCAGAGCGCGGATGCCCTCCAGGGCCAGATCCTCGGGCAGCTGGGGAATGCACAGCCGCTCGCAGGAGTCGTTGAGGCGGCGGACGTTGTCCATGGGCCGGAAGAGCTGGACCTTGCCGTCGGGACGACGGTAGGCCTTCATGCCCTCAAAGACTTCCTGGGCATAGTGGAACACCATGGCGGAGGGGGGCAGATTCAGATCGCCGTAGGGGACGATGCGGCCGTCATGCCAGCCCTGCCCGGCGTCGTAGTTGAGCAAAAACATGTGGTCGGTAAAGACCTTGCCAAAGACCAGGGTCTTGGGGTCGGGCTTGTCCTTGAGGGTGGCTGCGCGCTGGATGGGGAATTCATACATGGGGAAAGACCTCCTGCCTGCATAAAATAAAAATGCGCCTGGCGTCTGGCGACGTCGGCAAAGAGCAGCTTCTCCCGGCAGCGTGTCATTGCATCCCCGCGGTCCAGGGGCCGCGGCGCTTTCCCCGTGGGCGCGGCCGGTCCTGGGACGGGTCTCACCTCGCGGTCTTTAGTTTAACGATTTACTGTGGGAGTTTTACCCCCCAATTATACCAGCCTCCACAGGACACTGCAAGAGAAATCTGCATAGAAATTATACTACCGAAGAAGGGGAAGTTGTGCTATAATGGGGACGATTCAGTACAGACGATGGGGCGCGGCGCCAGTCGCCCACTGGAGGCGCCCAGTTTGAACATGGGAGCGGACAAGATGCGAAAAAAAAAGCTGTCACGGCTGTTGGAACCTAGATTCCAGCTTTATTTTGCGTTTTTACTGCTGTTTGCCCTGGCTTCCGCCTTTTTCAGCCAGGTGCTTGCGGCGGCGGAATTCGTGATCGTGGTGGTCCTCTACCTCTATTTCCGCCGCGCCAACGCCCGGCGGCGCAAGGAGATTTTGGGATACATCGAAAACGTCACCTGCAATATGGACATGGCCACCAAGGACACCATGGTCAACGCGCCTTTGGCCATGGTCATCTTCCGGCCGGACAGCGACGAGGTCATCTGGTCCAACGACCGCTTTCTTCGCCTCACCGGCGAGCACGAGCACCTTTTTGACACCAAGCTCTCCGCCGCGGTCCCCGGCTTTTCCACCCGCTGGCTCATGGAGGGCAAGACCGAGTGTCCCGACGAGGTCCTGCTGGCCGGACGGCGCTTTTTGGTGTTCGGTCATCTGGTCCGTACCGAGGAGCGGGGGGCCGACAGCTTCCTGGCCACCACCTACTGGGTGGACGTGACCGACTACTCCACCACCCGGGATGAGTTTTACGCCTCCCGGCCCATCTGCGCCATCTTTACCCTGGACAACTATGAGGAATTGATGAAGGGCGTACCGGACAACGCCAAATCCGCCATTTTAGGCGATATCGAGGAAAAAATCGGCGCGTGGACCGCGCCGGCCGGCGGCCTTTTCTGCAAGTATGACCGGGACCGGTACCTCTTCCTCTTCGAGGAACGGTATCTGGCTCAGTTCCAGGAGAGCAAATATTCCGTGCTGGACGAGGTGCGCACCATCCTCAACCCCAAGGGCATCCCCGCCACCTTGTCCATCGGTATGGGGCGGGACGCCGACTCCTTCCAGGAGCTGTTCCAGTACGCCTCCCTGTCGGTGGAAATGGCCCTGTCCCGGGGCGGCGACCAGGTGGTCATCAAGAACAAATTCAACTTTGAATTCTACGGCGGCCGGTCCAAGGAGATGGAAAAGCGCACCAAGGTCAAAAGCCGGGTCATGGCCAACGCCCTGGGCGAGCTGGTGGCCGACGCCTCCCATGTGTTCGTTATGGGTCACAAATTCCCCGATCTGGACTGTATCGGCGCGGCGGCCGGCGCGGTGGCCATCGCCCGCAAAAAAGAGGTGCCGGTGTACGTCGTCCGGGACCCCAACCCCAACCCCGCCGACGATATGACCAACCGTCTGGCCGCTCTGCCGGAGTATAAGGACGTCTTTCTCTCCCCTCAGGACGCCATGATCCGGGCCGACTCCCGCTCCCTCCTCATCGTGGTGGACACCAACCGGCCGGAGCAGACCCTTTCGGAGGATCTGCTCCTCTCGTGCAACAAGGTGGCGGTCATCGACCACCACCGCCGGGCGGCGACCTACATCGCCGACGCCGCCCTCAACTTCCACGAGCCCTACGCCTCCTCCGCCAGCGAGCTGGTCACCGAGCTTTTGCAGTACCTGCTGGAGCCGGCCGATCTGCTGCGCACCGAGGCCGAGGCCCTTCTGGCCGGTATGGTGCTGGACACCAAACAATTCACCATGCGTACCGGCAGCCGCACCTTTGAGGCGGCGGCCTTCCTCCGCCGGGCGGGGGCCGACACCGGCGACGTGCGCAAGCTGTTCCAGAGCGACCTCAACGGCGTCATTGCCCGCTATGACATCATCAAGGACGCCAAGCTCTACCGGGACGGCACCGCCGTGGCCATTCTGGACCATCCGGTGGGACGGGTCACCGCCGCCCAGGCCGCCGACGAGCTTTTGAACATCTCCGGCATCGACGCCTCCTTTGTCCTCTTCCCCGACGGGGAGCGGGTCATCATTTCGGGCCGCAGCACCGGCGACACCAATGTGCAGGTGATTTTGGAAAAGCTGGGGGGCGGAGGCAACGCCGCCGCCGCCGGCGGACAGATCCCGGGCGATATCCATACCGTCGGCGACCGGCTTCTCAAAGCCATAGACGCCTACTTTGACGAAGAATAAGACCAACCACAGAAAGGAACGATACCCCATGAAAGTGATTTTACAGCAGGACGTGAAGGGCCAGGGCAAGAAGGGCCAGATGGTGGAGATCAGCGACGGCTACGCCCGCAATTTCCTCCTGCCCCGCAAGCTGGCCGTCCCCGCCACCGCCGAGAACATCAATACTATGAAGATGCAGGAAAAGGCCAAAAAGGCCCAGGAGGCCGCCGAGAAGGCCGAAGCGGAGGCCATCGCCCTGCGGCTCAAGGACCTGATCGTCCGCATCCAGGCCAAGGCGGGCAACGGCGGCCGCCTCTTCGGCTCGGTCACCTCCAAGGAGATCTCCGACGCCCTGGCCCAGCAGTTTTCCATCAACATCCCCAAGACCAAGATCGTCCAGGAGGAGCCCATCAAGGCCTTTGGCACCTATGAGCTCAAGTGCAAGCTGGGTTATGAGGTCACCGGCATCCTCCGTGTCTCCGTCACCGAGGCGTAAGCCGGGGCTCACGTTCGGCTCCCCCAGGTGGGGAGCCGGCTATTTTTCAGGAGGTGTCCCCGATCATGGATGAAGAACTGCTGCTGCGGCAGTTGCCCCACAGCGTGGAGGCCGAGCAGAGCGTATTGGGCTCCATGCTCATCGACGCCCGGTGTGTGCCCGCCGTCATCGAGGCCCTGAAGCCGGAGGACTTCTATCTCCGGCAAAACCGGGAGATCTACGAGACCATTTACGCCATGTTCAACTACTCCCTCACCATCGACCCGGTCACCGTGCTGGATCAGATGAAGCAGGCCGGCGTTTATGACGAAGCTACTTCCCGGAACTATTTGCTCCAGCTCATGGAGATCACCCCCACCGCGGCCAATATCAAGGAATATATCGCCATCGTAAAGGACAAATCCCTTCTGCGGCGCATCGCCCAGACCGCCGGCGACCTGACGGCCATGGTGCGGGAGGGCTCCGGCACCGCCCAGGAGGTGCTGGAGGCCGCCGAGCAGCGGATCTATGCCATCCGGCAGGGCCGGTCCGCCCAGGGACTGGAGCACATCTCCACCGTCATTCTGGGGGTTTACGACCGGCTGGCCGAGCTGGCCGCCAGCGACTCCGCCGTGCCCGGCCTGTCCACCGGCCTGCCCGACGTGGATATGGCCATCTCCGGCCTGAACAAGTCCGACCTCATTCTGCTGGCCGCCCGGCCCGGCATGGGCAAGACCTCCATGGCCCTCAACATCCTCCTCCACGCCGGCAAATTCTCCGGCAAGGCGGTGGTGTTCTTCTCTCTGGAAATGAGCCGGGAACAGCTGGCCATGCGCCTCATCTCCGGCGAGTCCTTTGTGGACAACAAGAAATTGGTCACCGGCAAGCTGGGGGATGAGGACTGGGAGCGCATCGCCGCCGCCTCCGCCGCCCTCAACAAGACTCAGATCCTCATTGACGACAACCCCTCTCTCAGCGTGGCCGACATGAACGCCAAATGCCGCCGGGTGGATAATCTGGGACTGGTGGTCATAGACTACCTCCAGCTCATGACCTCCGCCGGCGGGCCTCAGAGAAGCGGCGACAACCGCCAGCAGGTGGTGTCCGACATCTCCCGGGCGCTGAAGATCATGGCCAAGGAGCTCAATGTGCCGGTGGTGTGCCTCTCCCAGCTGTCCCGCGGACCGGAGGGCCGGCAGAACAAGCGCCCCATGCTCTCCGACCTGCGGGAATCGGGCGCCATCGAGCAGGACGCCGACATCGTCATGTTCCTCTACCGGGACGACTACTACAACGAGGACAGCGAAAACCACAACCTGGCCGAGTGCATCATCGCCAAAAACCGCCACGGCGAGACGGGCACCGTGGAGCTCCAGTGGCTCCCCGAGTACACCACCTTCTCCTCCATCGAGCGGCGGCACGAGGAGTATTGAGCCATGTCCACACCTGATTTTTCCCAGCTCAACACCCTGGCGGCGGAATACGGGATGCTCCTCCCCGGCTCCACGGTGTTGTGCGCCGTGTCCGGCGGGGCGGACTCCATCTATCTCCTCCACCGGCTCACCCTGCTGCGGGGGATACTGGGCTTTCACCTGGCCGCCGCCCACTATGACCATGGGCTCCGCCCCACCTCCCAACGGGACGCCGCCTTTGTGGCCCGGTTTGTGGAGGGATGGTGCGGAGAGGAGGTTCATACCGACGGCACGGTGCTGCCGCCGGTGCCTCTCTTCGTGGGACGGGGCGACGTGGCCGCGGCCGCCAAGGCCCGAAAAGCCGGCATCGAAGAGACCGCCCGGGCCATGCGCTACGCCTTCTTGCAGGAAACCGCCCAAAAAATCGGGGCCGACGTCATCGCCACCGCCCACACCGCCGACGACAACGCCGAGACCATCCTGCTCCACCTGATCCGGGGCAGCGGTCTGGGGGGGCTGTGCGGCATCCCGCCCCGGCGGGGCAACCTGATCCGCCCCATACTCACCACCACCCGGGCCACCGTGGAACAGTATCTGGCGCTCTACGGTCTCCCCCACGTGGAGGACGAGAGCAACGCCGACGACGCTTACGCCCGCAACCGGGTGCGCCACCAGCTGCTCCCCCTTTTGGAGGGCTATAACCCCGGCTTTGTGGACCGGATGACCCACACCGCCGCCGTGCTGCGGGCCGACCACGACTACCTCAACGCCCAGGCCTATCCGCTCCTCCGTCAGGTACGGCAGAGCCCGGAGGGGCTGCTTTTGCCGGCGGAAGCGCTGGCCTCCCTGCCTCAGGCCCTGGCTGTCCGGGGCGCCCGGCTGGTTCTGGGCAAGGTCAGGGACGGGGACGACACCTGTACGGCCCGCCACCTGGAGGCCATCGTGGACCTGGCCCGGAGCGCCCGGCCCTCGGGCAGTGTGGAGCTGCCCGGCGGACTGACGGTACGGCGGGTATACGGGTCACTGCTCTTTACCTTCGCGGCATCCGCATCCCTCACCCCCACGCCTCTGGCCCTGGACGGCGAGACCTGGCCGGAGGGCAGCTTATACGGCTGCCGGTGTGTCCCCGCCCGGTGTCCCGGAGCGCCGGAACCGGGGGTGTGGTATCTGACCCCCTTTGCGGGGACCCCCATGCTCCGCCCCAGACAGACCGGCGACGCCCTGTGTCTGCCCGGCGGGCGGACCCGGACGGTCAAAAAGCTGCTCATCGACCGGCGCATCCCCCGCCATCTGCGGGAACGGCTGCCGGTAGTGGCCGACGACGGGGGCGTGGCGGCGCTGGCGGGCTTCGGACCGGCGCAGGACCGTCTGGCCCGGCCCGGCGAATGGGCCTATCGACTGGAATTCGTGCCGGGTGAGACTCTGCTTACCTGGCGCAAATCGCTCAAGAGAAAGGAAACGGGATTATGAGAGTATTGGAACAAGACATCGACCACGTCCTCTTCAGCGAGGAACAGCTTGCCCAGCGGGTGGCGGAGATCGCCGCCCGGATCGACAAGGATTACGCCGGCAAGGAACCCCTGCTGGTCAGCGTGCTCCGGGGCTCCTTCATCTTTATGGCCGACCTGGTGCGGCAGATTACCATTCCCTGTACGGTGGATTTTATGGCGGTCTCCTCCTACGGCAGCGGCACCACCTCCTCCGGCCAGGTAAAGATCGTCAAGGATCTGTCGGAAAACATCGAGGGGAAGAACGTCATCGTGGTGGAGGACATCCTGGACAGCGGCAACACCCTCTCCTACCTGCTCCGGCTGCTGGAGGCCCGCCATCCCGCCTCCATCCGGCTGTGCACCCTCCTGGATAAGCCGGAACGGCGCACCAAGCCGGTGGCGGTCCAGTATTCCGGCTTCACCATCCCGGACGAGTTCGTGGTGGGCTACGGCCTGGACTACGACGAGCGCTACCGCAATCTGCCCTATATCGGCGTGCTCAAGCCCCAGGTATACGGCGGCGAATGAAGAAAACCAGTAAGCGCGTCCCCCTCTGGCGGACGCCGGGGGGAGTGTTCCTAGCTTGAAACGAACCAGCATACGAGACATCGGCTTTTCCCTTCTCATCGTACTGGCCCTGCTGGCGGTGATCTTCGCCCTCAACGGGCTCAATCAGCGGCCGGACCCCTCCTATTCGGAGATTCGTCTGCTGCTGGAGCAGCAGCAGGTCTCCCAGGTGGTGGTAAAGGACAATCAGGTCACCCTGACCCTCCAGCCCGATTCGGACTACGGCTCCGGCAGCCTTACCTACACCCTGCCCAACTTCTGGGTCTTTTATCAGGACTTCAACGACCTGATCGTCAACCAGTGGCGGGCGGGTATTATCAGCAAATACGACTATCCCACCGGCTTCCAGGCCGCCATCCTCCTCTCCGCCCTGCCGTGGGTGGCGGTGGTGGCGGTGATCGGTCTGCTCTTCTACTTCCTCTATCTGCGGCAAAACGCCATCAACGCCAGCAACGGCGGCTCCGCCAGTCCCTCCCGCTTCGGGCGGGCCCGGGTCCAGACCGAGCAGAAGGGCCGCCGGGTCACCTTTTCCGACGTGGCCGGCGCTCAGGAGGAAAAAGAGGAGCTGCGGGAGATCGTGGACTTTCTCCAAAACCCCCAGCGCTTTCTGGACCTGGGGGCCCGCATCCCCAAGGGCGTGCTGCTGGTGGGCCCGCCGGGCACCGGCAAGACCCTGCTGGCCAAGGCCGTGGCCGGCGAGGCGGGGGTCCAGTTCCTCTCCATCTCCGGCTCCGACTTTGTGGAGCTCTATGTGGGCGTGGGCGCCTCCCGGGTCCGGGACCTCTTCGACCAGGCCAAAAGCAACGCCCCGGCCATCGTTTTTATCGACGAGATCGACGCGGTGGGCCGCCAGCGCGGCGCCGGTCTGGGCGGCGGTCACGACGAACGGGAGCAGACCCTTAACCAGCTGCTGGTGGAGATGGACGGTTTCAGCAACAACGAAGGGGTTGTGGTGCTGGCCGCCACCAACCGGCAGGACATTCTGGACCCGGCGCTCCTCCGCCCGGGACGGTTTGACCGGCAGGTCTACGTAGGTCCCCCCGACGTGAAGGGCCGGGAGGAGATCTTGCAGGTCCACGCCCGCAACAAGCCCCTGGCCGAGGACGTGTCCCTGAGCAAGCTGGCCCAGGGCACCGGCGGCTTTACCGGCGCGGACCTGGAAAATCTGATGAATGAGGCGGCGCTGCTGGCCGCCCGGCGCAAGCAGCGCTTTATCACCATGGCCGACCTTCAGGACGCGGTGCTCAAGGTGGTGGCCGGACCGGAGAAAAAGAGCCGGGTGGTCATCGAGCGGGAGCGCAAGCTCACCGCCTATCACGAGGCCGGACACGCCCTGGTCATTCAGGCCCTGGACACCCAGGACCCGGTCCATCAGATCACCATCATCCCCCGGGGCGCGGCGGGCGGTATGACCATCGCCCTGCCCCAGGAGGACCTCTCCTTCCAGTCCCGCCGGTATCTCAACGACCGCATCGCCGTCTGTCTGGGCGGACGGTGCGCCGAGGAGCTGGTGCTGGGGGATATCTCCACCGGCGCGGGCAACGACCTGCAAAAGGCCACCGCCATCGCCCGCAACATGGTTACCCGCTACGGCATGAGCGACCGGCTGGGCAATGTGGTATTCGACTCCGGCCACGACGAGGTCTTTATCGGCCGGTCCATGGCCCAGACCAAAAGCTACTCGGAAGAGGTGGCCTCCCTTATCGACGAGGAGGTCAAGCGGCTCATCGACGAGGCCTACGCCCGCTGCCGCCAGATCCTGACCCAGTGGCGTCCCCAGCTGGAGCTGACGGCCGCCTATCTGCTGGTCCATGAGAACATGGACGGCGACACCTTCCGGCGGGTCTTTACCGATCCCCAGGGCCTCCAGGCCGAGGAGGCCGCCGCCGCCGCGGCCGGTCCCGAGCTTCTGCCCGAAGTGACGGAAAACCGCCCCCAGCGCGTCTCCACCCACCCGGGCGGACAGGATATCGACGTACCTACGCCCGACGAAGAATAACCAGCGGCAAAAACGCCCCGGACCATGTCGTCCGGGGCGTCGGCTTGTCGAAAAAGCCTGTTGACTCCTATCAAAATAAAAGTATCCTGCGGGAAGAATGCAGATTGCCGCAGGATCGTTTTTTGATTTTCCATATAGGAACGGCCCTACGCGGGCGGTGCCGCCCTCGGCGGGGGAGTGCGATCCCCTCCCGTCTTGTAGGGGCGACCCTTGTGGTCGCCCGCATCCATGCAGGCATTTTGACGTTTCCTGCACCACCTTCCACTTC
>NZ_JACLZC010000074.1 GCF_016901735.1 Pseudoflavonifractor phocaeensis
GGGGATACGGTCACCACCACCAGCGGGGTGGTATCCGATGGGGTGGGCGTCTCGCTCTGTCCCACGTTGCCCAGGTGGAGCCCTTCACCGGAAAAGACCTGTTGATTTTCCAGCATAATCAGCGCGGCCACCGCCAGCGCCAGGACCACCGCCAGCGCCACAATGACGCCTTTGAGCACCGAACGGGACCGGCCGCGATAGCCGGTATAGCGTGAACCTCGATAAGCCATGGGAAACTGAATGCTCCTTCCAAATCAATGGGGCGGGCGCTCCGTCAGGGGGCGGCGTCCGCGGCACGCCGCGCCTCCAGCGCCGCTTCCAGCTTGCGGAGGGCCTCGGCGATGAGAGCCTTGTCCGCCTCTCCCAGCGTATCCAGGATGGAGTTGAAGTAGCCGCTGACATCGGTAGCGGTCTGGGTACGCAGGAGCTGGTATTGTTCCGTCGCCGATACGTAGATGACCCGCCGGTCCTGCTCCGAGCGTTCCCGCTTGGCCAGACCCAGCTTTTCCAGCCGGTCCACGATGCCCGAGATGGTGCTGTTGGCGCTGCCGGTCCGCTCGGCCAGGACGCTGATGGGCACGGGACCGCACTCGCCCAGGACATTGAGCACCAGCGCCTGGGGGAACGTCAGGTTGAGCCGCCCGAAATGGGCGCGGAACTGCTGGGCCATGTGCTGGGTCACATGCAGGTAAGACATGAGAATATTGGAGATGTCCTCCATGATCATTCCGCTCCTCTCCGTTTCCCTGATTTTCATAAAAGTACAGCAAAAAGGACAGATTGTCAAGGAAGGGGGGGACTTTTTCGGCGATTTAACAGTTTTTGGATGAATTTTTTGTGTAGGGCACCGGGCTTAGCCGGCGGCGGGGGTGAGCACCCGGTCCAGCATCACGGCCAGCTCCGCCCGGGTAGCGGTGGCCTGAGGGGAGAGCTGGTAGTCGCTGCCCTCCACGATGCCGGCGCCGATGGCATGGCGCATACCGTCCACGGCCCAGGACGAGACCTGGTCGGCGTCCACGTAGAGGTCCAGGATACCGGAGGCGGTCTCATGGCCCAGGGACAGGTCATAGCGGTAGAAGAATACCGCCAGCTGTTCCCGGGTGATCTGGTCGGCGGGGCGGAACTCGCCCTTGTCGGTGCCGGTGGTGATGCCCAGCTCATAGGCCCATGCCACCGCCTGGGCATACCAGCGGTCGGTGGGCACGTCGGAGAAGATCTGGCCGGTCTCGGCGGCGGCCGGGCTGCCGGCGATCTTCCAAAGGACGGTGACCACGGTGGCGCGGTCGGTAATCAGGTCGGGGCTGAAGGTACCGCCGCCGGTCCCCTGCATAATGCCCTGGGTGCGCATGGACTCCACGGCGGAGGCGTACCAGGCGTCGTCGGCGACGTCCGTGTAGGAAGAGGCCAGCGCGGGGGTCAAAAACGCGGCAGCCAGACAAAGGGCGCAGAGTCCGGCCTTCAGGCGCTGTGTCCAGATGTTCATGGTGGTTCCCTCGTTTCTCTTATCATTCACTTTATTTTACAATATGGATTTTACAAAATTGTGAACAAAGAGAAAAGAAGCTCTCAGGACAGCTCCCGATACATGGCCGGAGCGTCGGCCTTGCCCACATGCTCGGCCACGGCCAGCACCTCCACCCGCACCAGCCGCTCGCCGAAGCGCAGCTCCAGCACGTCCCCCTCCTTTACGTCATAGGAGGCCTTGACGGGCCGGCCGTTGGCGGTGACCCGCTGGTTGTCGCAGGCCTCGTTGGCCACGGTGCGCCGCTTGATGAGGCGGGAGACCTTGAGCCATTTATCCAGTCGCATGGGAAGTTCCCTCCTTTCCGTCGCCCCAAGGGGCGGAGATAAAAAAGCCAGCTCCGGCGGGCCGGAGCTGGCCAAAAGCCGGAGGGTCAGCCGCCGGCCACAGCGTCCTTCAGAGGCTTGCCCGGCTTGAATACCGGCATACGGGCGGCGGGGATGTCGATGGGCTGGCTGGTCTTGGGGTTGCGGCCCACCCGCGCCGCCCGGTCCTTCACCTCGAAAGCGCCGAAGCCCACCAGCTGGACCTTGTCCCCCTGGGCCAGCGCCTGGGCGATGACCTCCAGGGTGGCGTTGAGGGCGCTCTCCATATCCTTACGGGAGAGGCCGGACCGTTCGGCGGCGGCGTAGATCAGTTCGGTTTTATTCATGGAAAACCTCCTCGTTATGGTTAAGACTGGGCGGACGTCCGGCGCTCGGCGGCCTTGGCCTGGTCCCAGAGGGCGTCCAACTCGGCAAGGGACATGGCGTCCATGGGCTTGTCCTGCTCCTTGGCCAGCGCCTCCACGGTGCGGAACCGGGCGATGAATTTGTCGGTGGCGGCGTTGAGGGAGACCTCCGGGTCGCATTTGGCAAACCGGGCGGCGTTGACCACCGCGAAGAGCAGGTCTCCCAGCTCCTCGGAGATGTTGCTCCCCTCGGCCATGGCCTGGCGCAGCTCGGTGAGCTCTTCCCCCACCTTATCCAGCGCACCGGAGGCGTCGGGCCAGTCAAAGCCCACCTTGGCCGCCTTTTTCTGTACCTTTTCCGCCCGCCACAGGGCCGGCAGAGAGCGGGCCACCGCGTCCAGGGCGTCGCCGGTGGAGGCCTGTCCCTTTTCCTTGCGCTTGAGGGCCTCCCAGTTGGTCAGCACCTCGCCGGTACCGGAGACGGTCACGTCGCCGAACACATGGGGGTGGCGGTAGATGAGCTTGCGGCAGATGCCGTCGGTCACGTCGTTGAGGGTGAAGCGCCCCGCCTCCTCCTCCATCCGGGTGTGGAGGAGGACCTGGAGGAGCACGTCGCCCAGCTCTTCCTTGAGATGCTCCACGCTTTTTTGGTCGATGGCCTCGGCCACCTCGTAGACCTCCTCCAGGAAATCCCGGCGGATGCTCTCGTGGGTCTGCTGGGCGTCCCAGGGACAGCCGCCCGGCGCCCGGAGGATGCGCACGATGGCCTCCAGGTCGCCCATATCATAAATCTCTTTCTGTGGATAATCGGTCATGGTTGCTCCCCTTCTCTGGCAGTTTGAGCGTTTTTTTTACTTAATATGCAGGAGATTGGCGATTTTCTCGCCCTTGGGCATGAGCGCCAGATCCTCCCGGGTGATGGCGCGCAGGGCCAGGATCAGCACGAAATAAACCAGCGCGGCCAGCACGATGGCCGCGGCGGCGGAGATCAGGTTGCCCTTAAAGGTGAGGGCGTCGCCCCCCAGCGCCCGGGACAAAAAGCCGTAAGCCGCCCAGGCCACGCCTCCCATGACCACCGAGGCCAGCACCGGCTTGAAGAAAACCTTGCCGTAGCTGGGGGCGCTGGGCACCCGGACCTTGATGATGAGCAGATTGAGCACCGCCGCGATGACAAAGCAGCAAAGAGTACCCACGGGAGCGCCGTAGATCATGATATCGGGGTTGCCCACCAGGATAAAGTTGACGATGATCTTGACCACGCCGCCGATGACCACGGTGGCAATGGGCAGATTGACAATGCCGTTGGCCTGGAGGATGGAGGTGCCCACCAGCTGGATGCACACGAAGATGGAGGCCAGGCCCAGAATGGACAGCAGGGGACCGGCGATGGTGTGGTCGGTGTTGCCGGCGGTGAGGAGCCACATGATGGGCTCGCCCAGCACGAAGAGACCCACGCCGCAGGGCAGCGCCATCAGGGCGGCGAAGCGGAGGGCGGACTCGGAGACCTGCTTGGCCTCCAGCATGTTCTGCCGGGCCCGGGCGGCGGACACCGCCGGGATGATGCTGGCGGTGAGGGGCACCATCAGGTTAAAGGGCAGATTGTAAATGCTCATGCACTTCTGATACGCGCCATAGAGGGCCCGGGCCGAGTCCAGCACGGCGGTGCCGCCGGCGGCCATGTTGTCCAGCAGGATCTGGGCGGACTTGTTGCCGATGTCCAGAAAGCCCCGGGCGGACTCGGTGACCACGGGACCGGCGTCCATCATGGACTGGAAAACGCTCTGGAGCTGGCCGTTGACCAGGTTGGTGTCGATGAGGGTGACAATGGCGGTGGTAGAGGAGCTGAGGGTGATGGGAATGGCCAGGGCCAGCAGATGGACCAGGATGCTCTTGGAGCCGTCGGGCTTGTCGGTGAAGGGGCCGGGATGGAGCCGGCGGGTGCGCCGGTGGTTCCAGAAGAGGTAAAAGACCGACAAAATGCTGCCCACCGATACGCCGGCAATGGCGCCCACGGCCATCATCCGGTCGCCGAAGTCCTCGGGCTGGAGGGCCAGGGAGCCGATGAACAGGGCCAGGCCCATGCCGATGAGAAGCTTGGAGAGGTTTTCCGTCACCTGGGAGATGGCGGTGGGCATCATGTTCATGTGGCCCTGGGCAAAGCCCCGGAAGGCCGAGCAGCAGCAGGTACACAGCACCGCCGGCGACAGGGCCATCACGCACCACACCGCCTTCTCATTCTGGAGGGCGTAGGTGGCCACCGGCTGGGCAAAGAAGGACATACAGACAAAGCTGATGAGGCCCATGGTCAAAAAGGCGAAGAACGCCACCCGAAAGACCTTCTGGACCTGGTTATACCGGCCCAGGGCGTTGGCCTCCGACACGGTCTTGGACAGGGCCACCGGGAGGCCGGCGGTGGAGATGGTGAGGAAGAAGCTGTACACGTTATAGGCCGCGCTGAAATCGGCGTAGGCCTCGTCGGGCAGGATGATGCCTAGGGGGATCTTGTAAATAGCGCCGATGATCTTAATGATGATGGTACTCACCATCAAAATGGCCACGCCGCCGAAAAAGGTATTTTTTTTCTGCGCACTGGACAAGGATAGTCCTCCTTACTTATGGGGGAAGAGGAGGGGCAGGGCGTATTGCCGTACCTCCCGCTTGACCCGCTCAATGTCGATGGTCAGGAATTTCCCATCCTTGTATATGACCTTGCCCCGGGCCATATTCATGACCACGTTGGAGCCGTGGGCGGCGTAGACCAGATTGGAGATCACGTCGTGACAGGGGATGAGATTGGGCGCGTCGAAGTCCACCAGGATCAGGTCGGCGTCGTAGCCGGGGGCGATGCGGCCCGTCTTGCGGCCCAGGGCCTTGCCGCCGTTGACGGTGGCCATGCGCAGGGCGTCGGCGGGCAGGGTGGCCAGAGGGTCGCAGTTGGCCCCGTTTTGCAGCATGGAAGCCAGCTTCAGATCGCCGAAAAAGTCGGTGGCGTTGTTGGACGAGACCCCGTCGGTGCCCAGAGCCACGTTGACCCCCGCCTTCTGCATGGCGGCAATGGGGGCGATGCCGGAGCCCAGCTTCAGATTGGACACCGGGTTGTGGACGCAGGAGATCCCCTTTTGGGCCATAATGGCCCAGTCCTCCGGGGTGGTCCACACGCAGTGGGCGGCAATGGCCCGGGTATCCCACACGCCGTAGTCGTTCAAAATCTGAATGGGGGTTTTGCCGTGGCGGGCGATGGCGTCCCGGTGCTCTTTTTTAGTCTCGGAAATGTGGACGTGCATTCCCTGGTGATGGTCCCGGGCAAAGTCGGCCATCCACTGCCACAGCTTATGATTGGAGGTATATTCCCCGTGGATGGAGGCGTCGATGCGGATCTGACCGTTGTTGTAGTTGTGCCACTCCTCGGTAAGGGTTCGATGGGCGATACAGTCGGAATGGGTGTGGGGGTCAAATTCGTCGGAGAAGAGGACGCCGCCCACGCAGAGATTGGCGTTGATGCCCGCCGCCGCTGCCCGCTGGGCGATGACGCCGGTGCGCATGTACATATCGGCGATGGTGGTGACGCCCGAGGCGATCATCTCGGCCAGACCCAGGTCGGCGCAGCAGGCCACCGCCTTATCGTCCCACCGGGCCTCGGTGGGGAAGATGAAGTGTTCCAGCCAGTCCTGGAGGTCGTGGCCGTCGCCGTAGCCCCGCATGGCGGTCATGGGCACGTGGGTGTGGGCGTTGACGAAGCCGGGGAGGAGCACCTTGCCCTTGCCGTCCAGCTCCAGGGGGATGAAGCCCTCCGGCTCGGCGGTGGAGACGGAGAGAATGGAGGCGTCCTCAATGACCACGTTGGCGTGCTCCAGGACGGTGTTGGCCTCGTCCATGAGCACGGCGGTCACGTTGCGGATGAGTGTTTTCACGCCAAAAACTCCTTTCACAGCTTGGCCAGGCAGGCCAGCACCAGCCGGGAGAATTTATCCTTGCACGCCTCGGCGGCCTCCAGCACCTCCAGCTCGCTGAGGGGCTGGTCCAGGATGCCGGCGGCCATGTTGGACAGGAGGGTAAAGCCCAGCACCTCCATGCCGCAGTGGCCGGCGGTGATGACCTCGGGGGCGGTGGACATACCCACCGCGTCGGCGCCCGCCATCCGGGCAAAGCGGACCTCCGCGGGGGTCTCGTACTGGGGGCCGGGGAAGTACATATAGACGCCCTCCCGCAGGGGGATGTTCAGCGCGGCGGCGGTGTCCCGGGCCACCTGGCGGAGCGCCGGGGTATAGAGCTTGGAGGCGTCGGGGAAGCGGGGCCCGAACTGGGCCACATTGGGGCCGCGGAGGGGGGACTCCATGAAAATCTTGATGTGGTCGGTGATGAGCATCAGGTCGCCGGCCTGCCAGGCGGTGTTGACGCAGCCGGCGGCGTTGGTGACGATGAGCTGCTTGCAGCCCAGCAGGGAGAGAACCCGCACGGCGTAGGAGACCTCTTCGTAGCTGTAACCCTCATAGTGGTGCATCCGGCCCTGCATGACGGCAACGTTCTTGCCCTGCAGCTGGCCAAAGACCAGCTGGCCCTTATGGCCGGGGGCGGTGGAGGTCTTGAAGTGGGGGATGTCCTTATAAGGGACGGCGACGGCGTTTTCCACCTGGTCGCCCAGATAGCCTAGACCGGAGCCCAGGATCATGGCCACCTGGGGGGTAAAATCGCCGATCTGTTCTCTGATATAGTCGGCGCTGGCCTGATAATGGGAAAATTCATAGTGCAGCATGGCATGTCCTCCTTGGTAAAAACGGCGGCCCACCCCCTGAAAGAGGGGGGAGCCGGCCTGAATGCGTGGATGGGCGGAGCCGCGTCCCTTCAGGACAGGGCGCCGCCGCACTGTTTGCAGAATTTGTCCTCCCGACCGCAGGGCGCGCCGCAGTGGGGGCATTCCCGGGTGGCGCGCAGCACGGCCACCCGCTCCTTCAGCTCTTCGATCTCGGCGTATTTGGCGTCGATCTGGGTCAGGATCTGGGACAGGGCGGCCTCGTCGGTCTGCTGTCCCCGGTGGGTGTCGTACACCGCCTGTCCGGCCTCCCGCAAGAGGGCGTTGATGTCGGTGCGCAGGTCAAAGATCTTCATGTTCAGCTTGGCCACGTCCACCACCTGACCGGCGCAGCGGCCGGCATAGCGGGCGGTGGCCTCGGCGGTCTCGCCCACCGTCAGGGCGGCGGAGCGGACCCGGTCCAGCAGTTCCCTTACACGCTCATCCATGGTAAGCCTCCTTTTTTAGGACAAGATGCCGATTTTGCTCTATTTTACACCATGACAGGGCAAATTGCAATTATCAAAAGGGACAAAGGAAGGCCTTACCGCACCCGGTCCAGTGTGCCGCCGCACCGGCAGCGGTAGCGCTCCGGGTGGAGCACCAGGGCGGAGGCTCGGGCACGGGAAAACCGGTGGCCGCAGATCTGGCATACCAGCAGATAGCGGACGGGCCGGGCGTCGGGCACCCCCAGCTCGGCGCAGGTGCCGGTGCGGGAGATGGCGTAGCCATAGGCGGCGTTCATCCGGGCGGCGTAGCTCTGCCAGCGCTTGCCGTGGTCCCGGCAGCCCCGGCAGGTGTGGAGCACCTCGTGGGCCAGGGTCTGCATACAGGCCTTTTCCTCCGCCTCCAGGAGACGGTCGGTCAGCTCGATGAGACAGCGGCCGTCCGGCAGGTACCGGCAGCAGCCGAAGCGGCTCACCGCCCGGCGGTTCACCTGGACGTGGGGGATGATGGAAGGGGAGCAGGGGATGCGCAGAGCCCGGACCTGGGCGATGACCCGGGCCAGCAGGGCGTCAAAATCATTCAAGGGGTTTTCCTCCCAAAACGTGAGATACCCATTAGTCTACCGCGATATGTCCCCGTTGGCAAGCGTCAATCGTCGAAAAAAGACGAGCGGTCCACACCCTGGACCCACAGCGCGGCGGCGCAGAGCACCACGCCGAAGGGGAAGGACAGCCCGCAGGCCAGAGCTTGGGAGCAGCCGGCGTCCAGCAGGGCCCGGAAAAGAAGGCGCACGCACAGACCGGTGAGAAGGGCCGCCAGTCCGGGGGCCACCCACCAGGCGAACAGCCGGGGACGCATCCCGGCGCCGCGGCGCACCGAGCTCCAGTTGAGCAAAGCGCCAAAGCCGGCGCTGAGGAGGAAGGCGGCCACATAGCCCTTTAATCCCCAGCCGGGGAGGGACATGAGGCAGTAAGTGGCCGCCAGCTGGACGCCGCCGGAGAGCAGGGCGTTGCGTGCCGCGGCCCGCTGTTCTCCCAGACCGTTGAGCACCCCGGAGAGCACCGCCTGGTAGCAGCTGAGCACCATCCCCACCGACAGGGGGAGGAGAAAATCTCCCGCCCGCTCTTCCTGATAGAGGAAGCGGCCCAACGTGGGGCCCAGCACGGCCAGCAGCGCCATAGCCGGCAGGATCAGCACCGACGTGGCCAGCATGGCCCGGTGGATGAGGCCGTGGACCTGCCGTTTTCGGCCCAGAGCGGTCTCCCGGGCCAGCCGGGGATTGAGTACCAGCGCCATGGCCCCGATGAAGGCGGTGGGCATGGCCAGCATGGGGAGGGTCATGCCGCACAAGATGCCGAAGGCCGACATGGACTCGCTCACCGGTACGCCGGCGGCCACCAGCCGCTGGGGGACCAGCACCGCCGTCGCCGCCCCCATCAGATTGCCCAGCACCGCCGTGGCCCCCACCGGCAGGGCGATGGCGGCAATGCGCCGCCCCAGTCCGGCGGGGGCGGGGCCTTTGGGCAGGGCGCGGGCGCGCCGCCGGTAGAGGAGCACCAGCGTGCAGGCGGAAAAGACCTCGCACACCGTCATGCCCAGGGCGATGAGCCCCACGGTGCCCTCGGCGGTCCGGGGGAGGAAGAAAACCAGCAGGCCCAGCACCGCGCCGGTGCGGATGAACTGCTCGCACACCTCCACCGCCGCCGGCGGTCCCACCGTGCCGCTGCCGTAAAAATAGTGCTTGTGGAGGTTTTCCACCCCGGTGAGCAGCAGACAGGGGAGGAGGACCAGCAAACCCAGCCGGGTGCGGGCATCCCCCAGCAGGTAGACCGAGATGGGGTCGGAGCCCAGCCCCACCACCACCGCCGCCACCGCGAACAGCCCCAGAAAAATGGCCAGACAGCGGCGCAGCACCGCCCCCATCACCCAGGACTGCCCCAGCGCATGGTAGCGGGAGGAGAGGTGGGAGACCGCCGCCGTCAGCCCCACCGCCGTCACCGACAGCAGCACCGACTGCACCGGCAGCACCAGCTGATAGAGGCCCATCACCTCGGCGCCCACCAGCCGGGAGAGGAAAATACGGTACACAAAGCCCACCGCCTGGCCCAGCAGTCCGGTGCCGGTGAGCAAAAGCGTGCCGCCGAAAAGTGAGGTCTGCCGTTCCTTCATGCCGCGCCCCCTTGTCTGACGGGCGGATCGGAGCCGCCGTCCTCCCCAATCTATGCACACAAACGGGCGGACATGTGGAAAAAACCTTTGACAGGCCCGTTCAAAACGGTTATGATATAATTTATCGCGTTGCATTGAAAAAGTAAAAGGGGGAACCGGCTTTGATCGCCACCGTCATCAATGTGCTTCTGGTCCTGGTGGGCAGTACCCTGGGGCTTCTCTTCAAAAACCGCATCAGCCGGCGCTTTACCGCCGCTCTCACCGCCGCTCTGGGCCTGTGCGTGCTGGGCATCGGCATTACCAGCGCCATCGGCACCCAGGACAGCCTGTGCGTCATCGTGTGCATGGTGGCGGGCACCCTGCTGGGCGAGGCCCTGCGCATCGAGGACCGGCTGGAGGGCGTGGGCGATCTGCTTCGCGCCAAGGTCCTCCGGGGCAAGGGCAACAACCGCTTTGCCGAGGGGTTTGTCAACGCCTTCGTCCTCTTCTGCGTGGGGGCCATGGCCATCAACGGCGCCATGGAGGCCGGCATGAACGGCAGCTATGAGATCCTCATCTCCAAAGGCGTCATCGACGGCGTCACCGCCATCAGCTTCGCCGCCGCCATGGGGGTGGGCGTGGCCTTTTCGGTGATCCCTCTTTTCCTCTACCAGGGGGGACTGACCCTGATCTTTGCGGCCGTGGGCCAGGGGATGGACCCCGCCGTGGTTACCGAAATGAGCGCTGTGGGCGGGGTCATCATCATGGGCATCGCCGTCAATATGCTGGGCCTGCCCAAGGAAAAGCTGCGGGTGGGGAATATGCTGCCCGCCATCTTCCTCCCCTTAGCATATATCCCCCTGCGTGACTGGATTTCCGCGTTTTTGGCCTGATAGACCGCGCTTCCCCCTTTTCGTGTGAGAGGGAAGGGGGAAATGCAAAACCCCCAAAAAGACTCTTGCACATCGGCGCGAAACGCGCTATACTAAACAAAGATGGAGGCCGATGCAGAGCAAGGGACCGGCCCACCGACGCAACTGCAAAGGCTTCCGCCGCGCCGTTGCGGTTTTTTAGTGGAGAGCATGTTAAAAAAATAACGAAATTCAGGCTTTCACAAACTGAAGGAGGTACACGTATTATGGGATTTGTCAAGCTGGAGCAGCAGGGACATGTGGGTATTATGACCATCGACCGGGAGAAAGCCCTCAATGCCCTGAACAGCCAGGTGCTCAGCGATCTGGACGCCGCCATTGACGAGGTTGCCGCCAACGACGACATCTATGTGGTCATCCTGACCGGCGCCGGCCGGTCCTTCGTCGCCGGTGCCGACATCGGCGAGATGAAGAACTTCAGCGCCTACGACGGCAAGCAGTTCGGCGTCCACGGCGGCAGCGTTTTCCTCAAGCTGGAGAATATGGCCAAGCCCGTCATCGCCGCCATCAACGGCTTCGCTCTGGGCGGCGGCTGTGAGCTGGCCATGTCCTGTGACATCCGTCTGGCCAGCGAGAAGGCCAAGTTCGGCCAGCCCGAGGTGGGTCTGGGCATCACCCCCGGCTTCGGCGGCACCCAGCGTCTGCCCCGCATCGTGGGCATCTCCAAGGCCATGGAGCTCATCCTCACCGCCAAGGTCATCAAGGCCGAAGAAGCCAAGGCCATCGGCCTGGTCAGCGAGGTCTATCCCGCCGAGGAGCTCATGCCCAAGGCCCTGGAGCTGGCCAATGCCATCTGCGCCAACGCCCAGATCGCCGTCAAGGAGTCCAAGCGCTGCATCCGTATGGGTATGCAGACCGACATCAACACCGGCTCCGCCTTCGAGGCCGAGGCTTTCGGCGTTTGCTGCGGCACCGAGGATAAGAATGAGGGTATGGGCGCCTTCCTGGAGAAGCGCGCCGAGAAGCACTTCCAGGGCAAGTAATTGCCGGTCCTCACGCATCCCTCCCAACAGGTTTGGGATATCTTTATAAAACAGATAGAAAAGAGGTTTTTCATCATGAAAAAGGTTGTAGTCATCGGCGGCGGCACTATGGGTCTGGATATCGCGCAGGTCTTTGCCCGCAACGGCTTCGACGTGGTCGTGCGCGACATTAAGGATGAGATCATCCAGGCTTCCGAGGCCCGCCTGAACAAGGGTCTGGACAAGATGGTGGCCAAGGGCAAGATGGACGAGGCCAAGAAGGCTGACATCCTCGCCCACATGAGCTTCACCACCGACCTGGGCCAGGCTGCCGACGCCGATCTGGTTGTGGAAGCCGCCATCGAGAACCTGGACATCAAGAAGTCCATCTTCGCCGAGCTGGACAAGATCTGCAAGCCCGAGACCATCCTGGCCACCAACACCTCTTCCATCTCCATCACCGCCATTGCCTCCGCCACCAAGCGCGAGGACAAGTTCATCGGTATGCACTTCTTCAACCCCGCTACCGTGATGAAGCTGGTGGAAGTCATCCGCGGCGCCAAGACCTCCGACGAGACCTACAAGGCCATCGCCGATCTGTCCGTGACCATCGGCAAGGAGCCTGTTGAGGTCAACGAGGCCCCCGGCTTTGTGGTCAACAAGATCCTCATCCCCATGATCAACGAGGCTTGCGACCTGCTGTACACCGGCGTTGCCACCGCTGAGGGCATCGACACCGCCATGAAGCTGGGCGCCAACCATCCCATGGGCCCCCTGGCTCTGGGCGATCTGGTGGGCCTGGACGTCTGCCTGGCCATCATGGACACCCTGTACAACGAGACCCACGATCCCAAGTATCGTGCCTCCCTGCTCATGCGCAAGATGGTCCGCGCCGGCCTGCTGGGCCGCAAGACCGGCAAGGGCTTCTTCGATTACACCAAGAAGTAAGCATAAGCTGCTCCATACGGCCTGTGGCCCGGACTGCGGTCCGGGCCACAGCTTTTTGTCTAAAACGCCAAAAAAAGGGAGTGGCATTTGGGAGAACTCCCAATTGCAAAATCTTTAGCTCTATACTATACTAAAGCGCAAGAACCGAAGATGGAGACGAGTAGGACGAGAAGCCGCCTGACAGAGAGCCGCCGGCGGTGGAAAGGCGGCAGGACGGAACCGGACCGAATGGACTCAGGAGGGCGGGGCGAACGGCGCGAAAGGGCCAAGTAGTACCCGACGGGGACTCCACCCGTTATCAGAGGAGGGTATGTACTGGCATACCATGAGAGGGCGCAGACGCGCCAAACCGGGTGGCACCGCAGGAGTATTTTCAAAAGGCTCTTGTCCCGGCGGACTGTTTTGGACACGGTCCGTCAGGACAAGGGCCTTTTTCATCAATTCCACTGTCAGGAAGGAGACAATCATCATGAAACACATTCCCAACCGTATCTATTTGCCCGAAGACCGCATCCCCCGGCAGTGGTACAACCTTCGCGCCGACATGAAGGAGAAGCCCGAGCCGCTGCTCAATCCCGCCACCGGCAAGCCGGTGACCCTGGCCGACCTGGAGCCGGTGTTCTGCACCGAGCTGGCCCGCCAGGAGCTGGACGACACCACCCCCTATTTCGACATTCCCGAGCCGGTGCTGGAGTTTTACAAGATGTACCGGCCGTCCCCGCTGATCCGGGCCTACCAGCTGGAAAAGTACCTGGATACCCCCGCCAAGATCTATTACAAGTTTGAGGGCAACAACACCTCCGGCTCCCACAAGCTCAACTCGGCGGCGCCCCAGGCCTATTACGCCAAGGCCCAGGGGCTCACCAGCCTGACCACCGAGACCGGCGCCGGTCAGTGGGGCACCGCTTTGGCGGAGGCCTGTTCCTTCTTCGGCCTGCCGCTGACTGTGTATATGGTCAAGTGCTCCTATGAGCAAAAGCCCTTCCGCAAGGCGGTCATCGAGACCTTTGACGCCAAGATCATTCCCTCTCCCAGCAGCACCACCAACGCCGGCCGGGCCATCCTGGCCAAGGACCCCAACACCACCGGCTCTCTGGGCTGCGCCATCTCCGAGGCGGTGGAGACCGCCGTCACCACCCCCGGCTGCCGCTATGTGCTGGGTTCGGTGCTCAATCAGGTGCTCCTCCATCAGAGCGTCATCGGTCTGGAGAGCGCCGAGGCCATGGAGATGATCGGCGAATATCCCGACATCGTCATCGGCTGTGCCGGCGGCGGCTCCAACCTGGGCGGACTCATCGCTCCCTTTATGCGGGATAAGCTCACCGGCAAGGCAGACCCCGACATCGTGGCGGTGGAGCCGGCCTCCTGCCCCTCCCTCACCCGCGGCCGGTATGCCTACGACTTCTGCGACACCGGCAAGATCACCCCTCTGGCCAAGATGTACACCCTGGGCAGCGGCTTTATCCCCTCGGCCAGCCACGCCGGCGGCCTGCGCTATCACGGCATGAGCCCGGTGCTCTCCAAGCTCTACCACGACGGTTATATGCGGGCCGTGTCCTATGAGCAGAGCAAGGTCTTTGAGGCGGCGGTCCTCTTTGCCAAGCAGGAGACTATCCTGCCCGCCCCCGAGTCCTCCCACGCCATCCGCGCCGCCATCGACGAGGCCATCAAGTGCCGCGAGACCGGCCAGGCCAAGACCATCCTCTTCGGTCTCACCGGTACCGGATACTTTGATATGACCGCTTATGAAAACTTCCACAAGGGCAACATGAACGACTACGTTCCCACCGACGAAGAGCTGGAAGCCAGCCTCTCCCAGCTCCCTACTTTCTCTTGAAAGAGAAAGTAGGCAAAGAGAACTTTCATAGAGCGCCCGGTTCGGTAAGTAGTGCATAGAACGGCGGGGCGCACACTGTGCGCCCCCTACAAAAGAGCTGTATAGGTCACATATACCACACAGAGGGGCAGGACCCACAAAAGCACCATATTGGCGTACCGGTGCCGCCCGCGCAGGGCCGTCCCCACAGGGCAAAAGATATATAGAAATACAGAAAAACACCCCGCTGCCGTAATGAACTGCACCCCATTTGTTAGACAGTATGATATACTGGATAACAAGTGGGGTGCTTTATTATGCCAAAAGGGATAGCAAACAAACGATACACACCAGAATTCAAAAAG
>NZ_JACLZC010000075.1 GCF_016901735.1 Pseudoflavonifractor phocaeensis
CATTTTCTTAACGCTGTGGCGCCTGGGGGAAGTGCAGAAGGGGGGTATCCCCCCTTCTGCCCCTTTTGGTCCAGGCCCTTTTCGGGAAAAGGGCCTGGCGCCGCCCGCGCAGGGCCGTTCCCGTTGGGAATCGAAAAACGATTCTGCGGCAATTTGCATCCTTCCCGCAGGATGCTTGCATTTTAATCGGAGACAACAGACTTTTTCCATAAGCTGACATCCCCGGCAGCATCTCACGCTGCCGGGGATGTCTCATTTTTGCGCAAACGGCGGGAAAAACATGCTACCCATTCTCGCCCGCCGGCTTTGCAGAGAGAACGCGGGCGGCCATAAAGGCCGCCCCTACGGATTGATACGGAAAGCAGGCATTTCCCCTATCTTTTATCTCTTATCTTTGATCTCCTCCCAATAGCGCTTTGCCGCCTGCTCGGTCTTGTTTTCCCCGTAGTGATAGTATGTCCGGCCCACCAGGGCGTCGGGCAGATACTGCTGCTTCACCCAGTGGTGGGGGAAGTTATGGGGATACAGATACCCCTGCTCCCGCTCCTGCCCCGCCGAGTCGGCGTGCTTATTTTGCAGGTGCCGGGGATAATCGCCGGTCCGCCCCGCCTTCACGTCGGCCATGGCCGCGTCAATGGCCGCCTCGCCGGCGTTGGACTTGGGCGCCGTGGCCAGCAGAATCACCGCGTCTGCCAGCGGGATGCGGGCCTCCGGCAGACCCACCATATTGGCCGCGTCCACACAGGCTTTCACGATGGAAATGGCCTGGGGATAGGCCAGCCCCACGTCCTCGCAGGCGGTGACCATGATCCGCCGGCAGGCCGACACCAGATCCCCCGCCACCAGCAGCCGGGCCAGATAGTGCAGGGCCGCGTCCGGATCGGAACCCCGGATGGACTTCTGCAAGGCCGACAAAATGTCGTAGTGGTCGTCCCCCTCCCGGTCGTACCGCATGGCCGACCGCTGGGCCGCCAGCTTCGCGTCCTCCAGGGTGATGCGCCGCCCCTCCGCCGTCCGGCGGGCCCCGCTCCACAGAAGCTCCAGGGCGTTCATGGCCTTGCGCACGTCGCCGCCGCAGGCCGCGGCAATGTGGGACACCACCCCCTCCTCCCAGAGGGCCGCCTCTCCCGTCCGGCGGGAGAGGCAGTCCAGCCCCCGGCGCACCGCCGGTTCCACGTCCTCCGCCGTCAGCGGCTTGAATTCAAAGACGGTGGACCGGGAGAGCACCGCGTTATAGACATAAAAATAGGGGTTCTCCGTGGTGGAGGCAATGAGGGTGATCTTCCCGTTCTCCATGAACTCCAGCAGGGACTGCTGCTGCTTTTTGTTGAAATACTGGATCTCATCCAGATAGAGCAGCACCCCGTCGGGGGCCAGCAGGGTGCCTATGCCCGCCATGATGTCCTTGATGTCGGAAATGGAGGCGGTGGTGGCGTTGAGCCGGTGCAGGGGCCGGTTGGTCCGCCTGGCGATGATGTTGGCCACGGTGGTCTTGCCGGTGCCCGAGGGACCGTAAAAAATCAGATTGGGGATGGTCCCCCCTTCGATGATGCGGCGCAGCAGGCCGTTTTCCCCCAAAATGTGCCGCTGGCCCACCACCTCCTCCAGCGTGGTGGGCCGGATCTCGTCCGCCAATGGCCGGTAGTCCATGCCGTCCTCCTCCTTTGTGCCCGTTGTTCTGATGCTCCTTATTCTAACACACGTTCGACGCGCCGTAAAGACCGGCCCTCAGAGAATGATGCAGATCAGCCCGCCGGACCCCTCGTTGATGATGCGCTGCAGGGTCTCCTGGAGCTTGGCACGGGCGTCGTCCGGCATCCGCTTGAGCTTGGCGTTCAGGTCCTCGCTCACCAGCTCGTGGAAGGATTTACCGAAAATGTTGGACTGCCAGATGGCCTTGGTGTCCCCCTCGAACTCCTGGAGCAGATAGTGGATCATCTCCTCGCTCTGCTTCTCGTTGCCCACGATGGGGGAGACCTCCGTCTCGATATCGGCCCGTATCATATGTATTGCACGCTGCAAAGCGAAGCTTTGCCCCGCCGGCGGAGGATATGGCCCACCACCCCTCCTTCCAGAGGACGGACCCCCATCTCCAGCCGGATGGCCTCCTCCGCCCTGGGACAGACCTCCACCCGCTCCAGCAGGGCGTCCGCCACCTCCGGCGGCAGCCCCTCCGGAAAGGCCAGCGCCCGCTCCACCGCAGCCCCAAGCCCGGTCCGGTCGGGCACGGGGTCCTCCTCCAACCGGGCCAGCTGGGCCTCCAGCGCCTCCAGCTCCCGGTTAAAGCCCTGGTTGCGGGTGAAAAATTCCCCGTCCGAAATGAGGCCCGCCACGCTCAGATCCAGCAGCTTGTCCTTCCGCCGCGCCACCTCCGCCAGAGCCGCCCGGCACCGGGCCTCCTTTTCCCCCTCCCGCCGCCGCTCGTAGCGCCCCAGCAGCGCCCCACCCAGCGCCCCGCCGTCGGGCAGCAGCGCCAGGAGCAGCTGCCGGCACAGCTCGTCCAGCTCATAGCTGTAAACCATAGGCACTTCACAGCCCTTTTTCCCGGCGCGGGCGTACCGCTGGCACTGCCACACCTCCCGGCCGCCGTCGGGGGTACGGTAAAAGGCCCGGTAATAGGGCGTGCCGTGGACGGCGCAAAAGAGCTTGCCGCTGTACGCATACCGCCCGGCGCGGCGCTGGGACCCCGTCCGGCGTTGCAGCACCGCCTGGGCCTTGTCCCACAGCGCCTCCGACACGATGGCCGGCACCCGTTCCTCGTCCCTGTAAAGGGTCCACGCTTCCGGGGGCAGCTGCTTGCGGGCCGTCCGCCGGTAGTCGTATTTGCTGCTCTTCCCCCCGCAGTAGTACCCCTTGTACTTGGGATTGGTCAGAATCCCACGGATGGTGCTGAAGGAGAGCTCCTTCCCCCCCGCGCTGCGCCATCCTTCCTCCCACAGCCGACGCGCAATGGCCCGGATGCCCATGCCCCGGTTTGCGTACCAGTCAAAGATGAGACGCACCATCTCCGCCTCCTCCGCCCGTACCACCAGCCGGCCTCCCGCCTTTTCATAGCCCCAGATGCGGCTGTTGCCCAGCACCACCCCCTTTTCAATGGCCCGCTTGCAGCCGAACTTCACCCGCTCGGAGATCTTGCGCACCTCGTCCTGGGCAATGCTGGCCATGATGGTCAGCCGCAGCTCCGCGTCGGGCAGCAGGGTGTTGATGTTGTCCGACTGAAAGTAGACCCCCACGCCGCTGGCCAGCAGCTCCTGGGTATACCGGATGGAGTCCAGGGTGCTGCGGGAAAACCGGGAGATCTCCTTGGTGAGGATGAAGTCAAACCGGCCCGCCTTCGCGTCGTCGATCATCCGCAGAAACTGCTCCCGCTTGCCCGCGCTGGTGCCGCTGATGCCCTCGTCCACATAGCCCTCCACCCCAGTCCAGACCGGACACCGCCCAATCAGGTCCCGGTAATAGTCCACCTGGGCCGACAGGGAGTGGAGCTGGGCGTCCTTCTCGGTGGACACCCGGGCGTAATAGGTCACCCGCATGGGCAGCTCAAAAATGCTCCTCCCGCCGTTGATGGCACACCGCGCGTCATACAGATCCATGGCGCTCCTCCCCTCTCACACGGCCGGCGGCCTCGTACAGCTCCCGCGAGATCTCCCCCCGCCGGTACAGCCAGTCGTTGGCCGCCTGCAAAACCGCCTCCGTCAGCCGGGCCGTTTCCTCCCGCCGCTGTTCCATACGCATCCCTCCCGGTGGGAGGCTATGCCCCTTCCTCCCGCCCTATGCCGGAGAAATTTCCCTTGACAGCGCCTTTTTTTGCGCTTACCCTGTTAGCATCAAAAAAAACAGAAGGGAATTTGCCTATGGATATGGAAAAAAGACTCCGGCGGCGCTTTGTCCTCCTGGCCACCCTGGCCATGGGCGTGGTCATGCTGGTGCTGTGCGTGGGACTCAACCTCTTCAACCTGTGGAACCAGCGCGCCGAGGCTATGCGGACCCTCTCCTACCTGAGCCAGAACAACGGCTCCTTTCAGACCCTGCCGCCCCAGCAGAACTGGGTACAGCCGGAGCTCCCCTTTTGGACCCCCGAGACCCGCTATCAGCTGCGCTATTTCTCCGTCTGGCTGGACGACAGCGGCACGCCCGTCCTGGTCATGGCCGAGCATGTGGCCGCCATCAACGCCCAGCAGGCCGGGGAATACGCCCAGGAAGTCTACCGGCAGGGTCTGACCCAGGGCCGGATGGACCAATACCGCTACCTCCTCACCCCACAGGAGAACGGCGTCCTGGTGGTCTTTCTGGACTGCTCCCGGGAGATGCAGATGGCCCGCTCCCTCCTGCTGGTCACCCTCATCCTCTATCCCCTGGTGCTGCTGGCCGTCTTTGCCCTCTCCGCCCTCATCAGCGGACGGGCCGTCCGCCCCATCGTGGAGAGTTTTCAGCGCCAGAAGCAGTTCATCACCAACGCCGGTCACGAGCTGAAAACCCCCCTTGCCATCATCAACGCCAACGCCGACGTCCTCCGCCTGACCTACGACGAAAATCAGTGGGTGGACAGCATCCAGCACCAGACCAGGCGGATGAGCCGCCTCATTCAGGAGATGCTCCGCCTGGCCCGGCTGGAGGAGGACAGCGGAACCAAATGGTCCGAGGTGGACCTGAGCGCCCTCACCGAGGAAATGGCCGCCGACTTCTCCGTCCTGGCCCAGAGCGGCGGACGGCGCTTTACCAGCCGCGTCCAGTCCGGCCTCCGCCTCCAGGGGGACGAGGCCAGGCTCCGGGAGCTCCTCTCCATCCTGCTGGACAACGCCGTCAAATACAGCCCCAAGGGGGGGACCATCTCCCTCTCCCTGGTAAAGCACGGCCGCAGGCTCCTGATGCGGGTGTCCAACTCCGTGGAACAGCCCTTCTCCCACCAGCAGCTGGCCCACCTCTTCGACCGCTTCTACCGCTGCGACGACTCCCGCTCCAGCCAGACCGGCGGCTACGGCCTGGGCCTGGCCATTGCCCGGGAAATCGCCCAGCGCCACAAGGGCCGCCTCTCCGCCGCCAATCAGGCGGGAACGGACGGGGCGCAGGTGGTCTTTACCCTTTTGCTGTGACCTGGGGCAGAAACTGCACACCACGCCCACACTGTGTAGGGGCGACCCTTGTGGTCGCCCGCCGGTTTTGCAGGGGTAACGCGGGCGGCCGGTGTCCGTCCTCCGCCCTTCCGGAAGCAACGAACCGCCAGTGCCTGTCCCAATTGGGGCGGGCACTTTTTTTGCGCCGCCAAAGGTTCAGCTTAGGTTGCTCTGTTATAGTAAGGCTCACCGACTTTGATAAGGAGGAAGTCCTATGTCCCAATCCAATCCTTCCGCCCCCTCCCTGCCGGCCGACGGGCCTGTCGCCGGCGCTGCCAAGCCGCCAAAGGCCAAAAAGAAACCCCTTCGCATGAAAAAACATCTGAAAAAAATCATCGTGGCGGTGGTGATCCTGGCACTGGCGGGCTCCGGCGCCGCCTACGGCCTCACCCGCCTTTTCGCCGAGGAGGAGCTGGTAATCCGTACCGGCACCACCAGCTACGGCACCCTCTCCACCACCCTCTCGGGCAGCGCCACCACCATGCCCGGCGAGAGCGACACCTATACCGTCATGGCCGAGGCTGAGGTGCTCACCGTCAACGTCTCGGCGGGCGACACTGTGCAGGTGGGCGACCTCCTCTACACCCAGGACGACACGGTCATCGACGAGGAAATCGACGGCTACCAGGAGCAGATCGAGTCCTACCAGGAGACGGTGGACGACTGCGCCCAGCAGCTGGCCGACTTGCAGGAGGATATGGACGCCCTCACCATCACCGCCGGGCTGTCCGGCCACCTCTACGACGTGACCGTCAAAAGCGGCGACGAGGTTAAGGCCGGCGACGTGCTGGCCCACATCTACGACGACGACACCATGGTCCTCAAGACCTATTTCAGCTACCTTTACGAGGATCAGATCAGCCTGGGTATGGCCGCCACCGTCAGCCTGGCCGACCAGATGCTCAGCCTCTCCGGCACCGTCACCGCCATCGACAAGGTGGATTATGTGACCGCCCAGGGCACCCGCTGCTTCGCCGTCACCATCTCGGTGGAAAACCCCGGCTCCCTGGCCGACGGCCAGACCGCCGCCGCCACCCTCACCGCCGCCGACGGCTCCACCCTCTACCCCGTCGGCGACAGCACCCTCACCTACTCCGACTCCGCCACCCTCACCGCCCAGGGCTCCGGCACCCTCGTCTACGTCAACGCCCAGGATTATCAGAAGGTCTCCGCCGGTCAGACCCTCTTTGTCATCGGCGACGACGCCTACACCGACCAGATGGAGAACCTCCAGAAGCAGAGCGCCACCGCCCAGGAGCACATTGCCGACCTCCAGGAGCGCATCGCCGAGGCCGAGGAGGACCGGAGCGACTACGCCGTCTACGCCGAGCTGGCCGGCACCGTCATGTCGGTGAACATCCAGGAGGGGCGGACCTACCCCCAGAGCCAGACGGCCGTCTCCATTTACAGCCTGGACACCATGTCCCTCTCCATCTCCATCGACGAGCTGTACATTGACCAGGTCTCCGAGGGGATGGAGGTCACCGTGGTGCGGGAGGGCAGCGAGCAGAACCAGTCCTACACCGGCACCGTCACCGAGCTGGGCCTGGAGGCCACCGCCTCCTCCGGCGTGGCCACCTTCCCCGCCACCGTCACCGTGGAGAGCGGCGGGGCCCTCTCCGCCGGCGTCTACGTCTCCTGGTACATCGCCTTGGGCGGTCAGGACGACGAGGAGGGCATCCTCTGCCCCATCGACGCCATCCAGACCATTCAGGACGAGACCTATGTCTTTGTCCAGGGCGAACCCACCGCCGACGCCGTTACCTTCCCCGAGGAGGACGGCGTGGACATCCCAGACGGCTTCTACGCCGTGGCGGTGGAGCTGGGCAGCTATGACGCCGCCCAGGTCCACATCCTCTCCGGCCTGGACCAGGAGGGTCTGACCGTCTTTTTGGGCTACCAGCAGGCCGCGCCGGAGGACAACGGCGCTTCCGATATCTCGGGCGGCGATGAGGAAAGCGGCTTCCCCGGCGGTATGCCCGACATGGGCAACCTGCCTGACATGGGCGGCGGCAATATGCCCAATATGGGCGGCGGCGGCATGTCCAACATGGGCGGCGGCGGACGCCCCGGCGGCATGGGCTGAGGAGGCGCGGCATGAGCCTGATCGACATTCAAAACGTCTATAAAATCTACAACGAGGGCATGGAAAACGAGGTCCGCGCCCTGGACGGCGTGAGCCTCTCCATCCATGACGGCGAGTTCGTGGCCGTGATCGGCACCTCCGGCTCGGGCAAGTCCACCATGATGAACATTCTGGGCTGCCTGGATGTGCCCACCGCCGGCGAATACCTGCTGGACGGCATCTCCATCCGGGAGAGAAGCGAAAAGGAACTCTCCGCCATCCGCTCCCGCCGCATCGGCTTCGTCTTTCAGGGCTACAACCTGATCCCCTCCCTCTCGGTGTGGCAGAACGTGGCCCTTCCCCTCACCTATCAGCACGTCCCCGCCGGGGAGCGCTACCGGCGGGCCATGGAGGCCCTGGAACAGGTGGAGATCCTCCAAAAGGCCGACAGCCGACCCCTCCAGCTCTCCGGCGGACAGCAGCAGCGGGTGGCCATCGCCCGGGCCATCGCCACCCGCTCCCCCATCCTCATGGCCGACGAGCCCACCGGCGCCCTGGACTCCAAGACCGGCGAACAGGTGCTGGCCCTCCTGCGAGAGCTCAATCGGAGCGGTACCACCGTCATCCTCATCACCCACGACAACACCATCGCCGCCCGGGCCCGGCGGGTGATCCGCCTGCGGGACGGCCACATCATCCACGACACCGGCCGGGACGGTCCCGACACCCAGGTGTCCGAGGCCGCCCGGCGCATCGGCCTGACCACCGCGCCGGGGGAGGTGGCGGTATGATCGCCCTCCAAATGGCCCTGGACTCCATCCTGGAAAAGAAAAGCCGTTCCTTCCTCACCATGATCGGCATTATCATCGGCGTGTGCGCCGTCCTGATCCTGGTGGCCATGGTGTCGGGCTACAACCAGAATCTGATGGCCTATTATGAAAAAATGGGGGTCAACAAAATCACCGTCGACTTCTCCTTCTACCAGTCCGACGGCGCCCCAGACCTCTCCCAGACCCTCTACGATTACGGCAACGGCGAACTGGGGGACTACGTCACCGGCGTCACCCCCCTCTATACCACCTCCGGCACCCTCAAATTCCGCGCCGCCTCGGAGGACTCCGCCACCATCTACCTGGCCGGCGACCAGTTCTCCGCCTGCTATAACTACACCCTGGAGACCGGCCGGGACCTCACCGCCTTTGACATGGAAAACCGCAACCCCGTGTGCGTCATCGGCTCCTACACCGCAAAAACCCTCTTCGGCCTGGTCAGTCCCCTGGGCGAGACCCTCTACCTCAACGGCGACCCCTACACCGTGGTGGGCACTTACTACCAAAAGGACGGCGGCGAGGAGGATTCCATGGACGATATGATCGTCCTCCCCTATACCTGCAACCGCTCGGTGCTGGGCACCAGCGCCGTCACCTCCATCGTCTTTAAGATGAACACCTCCGGCGACGTGGACCCGGTCATGTCCGCCCTGGAGCGCTACCTCCCCACCCTGGTGGACGAGGACACCACCGGCACCTATACCCTCACCGACGGCAACAGCGAGATCTCCGCCGAGGGCGAGACCACCTCCCTCTCCGCCGTGCTGGGCGGCATCGCGGGCATCGCCCTGCTGGTGGGCGGCATCGGCATTATGAATATCATGCTGGTCACCGTTACCGAGCGCACCCGGGAGGTGGGCATCAAAAAGGCCATCGGCGCGCCCCGCCGGGAGATCATCTCCCAGTTCCTCCTGGAGGCTGCCATCCTCAGCGGACTGGGGGGCGTCATCGGCATCGCCGTGGGCTACGCCGGGTCCCTCATCCTGGGAAAAATACTCTACGACCTGACCGTCACCCCCGACGGGATCTATGTGGCGGGCTCCTTCCTGTTTTCCATCGCCATCGGGGTGATTTTCGGACTATACCCCGCGGTCAAGGCCTCCGGCCTCCAGCCGGTGGACGCCCTGCGGGCAGATTAACGAGGTGATTTTTCATGAACAACAGACACAGGGCCCTCGCCCTCCTGCTGGCCGCCGCGCTGACAACGGCCGGCGCCGTACAGCCCGCCGCCGCCTTCTCCGACGTGACCGACCCGGACACGTCCCTGGCCGTCTCGGTGCTGGAGGGCATGGGCATCGTCAGCGGCTACGACGACGGGAACTACCATCCCGACGCCTCCCTCACCCGGGCGGAATTTGCCAAGCTGGCCGTCCTGGCCATGGGCCTCTCCGGTCAGGTCTCCGCCGCCGGACACCGCACCCTCTTCAATGACGTGCCCGCCTCCCACTGGGCCGCCGGATACGTCAACCTGGCCTACGACCAGGGCATCGTCAACGGCTACGGCAACGGCTCCTTCGGCCCCGCCGACGCCGTCACCTTCGACCAGGTGGTCACCATCCTCCTGCGCCTGCTTGGCTATACCTCCGCCGACATCGGGCCCTTCTGGCCCGCCGACTACCTGGCCTTTGCCGACGACCTGGGGCTGAACGACGGTCTGGATCTCACCGGCGGCGACGCCGTCAACCGGGGGGAGGCCGCCCTCCTCCTCTACCGCGCCCTTCAGTGCGACACCAAGGAGGGACAGACCTACGCCCTCACCACCGCCCAGCAGGCGGTGGAGGATGTGATCCTCCTCTCGGTGTCCGCCACCGCCGACGACGGACGGACCGGCGCCGTTCAGGTCCTCTCCAACGGTAAGATCCTCTACTATGACCAGAAAAACCCCCTGCCCGATGAGCTGAGCGGACAGAGCGGCACGCTCCTCCTGGACCAGAGCGGCGATGTCACCGGCTTCCTGCCCGACGGCAGCGCAAGCCGTACCGTCTCCATCGCCGCCGTCACCGCCGCCGGCATCACCGGCAAGGACGGCGCCGGCTACTCGGTCCCAGCCTCCGCCGCTCTGGTCTGGCAGGGCTCCGTCTACCAGTGGGAGACCGGCTTTGCCAACGTGAAGGCCGGCGGCTCCGCCATTCTCTACTACAACACCGCCGGCGATATCTCCGCCGTCTATCTGCCCTCCGCCTCCGACAGCGAGGCCGTGGTGCTCTCCGCCTCCCCCACCGCCGCTACCCTGGGGGCCTCCTTCGGCCTGGGGGATTCCGGCTGGTCCCTGACCAAAAACGGCGCTTCCGCCCAGTGCGCCGACCTGGCCGCCTGGGACGTGGTCACCTATGACGCCGCCTCCCGTACCCTCATCGCCAGCGACTGCCGCCTTACCGGCTATCTGGAGGACCTCTACCCCAGCGCCGGCGCCCCCACCTCGGTGACCATCGCCGGTCTTACCCTGCCGGTCCTCCCCTGCGCCCGGGAGAGCTTTGCCGGTTTTTCCGGCGGCGACCAGGTCACCCTCCTCCTCACCGACGGCGGACAGGTGGCCATGGCCCTCTCCCCCTCCGAACTGCAGGCCGAGATGATCGGCCTGATGGCCGCCGACGGTCGGTCCGTCACCCTCAGCAGCGGACTCACCCTCTCCGGTGAATTCGACGGAGCGGACACCCTGGCCGGGTCGGTGGTGAAGGTCCTGTCCGACGGCGTGGGTTCCTTCGCCGTCAAGGCCCTCTCCGGCGGCGTGACGCCCGCCCGGCTGGACCTGACCGAGGGCGTCATGGGCGAATACCCCCTGGCCCCCTCCGTCACCTGCTACGAGTGGGCCGGCTCCGGCTACGCCGTGCAGATCTCCCTCTCCGACCTGTCCGGTACCGTTTCCGCCAGCGACATCAGCTACGCCCACTGCAATGACGCCGGACAGATCGACCTCCTGGTGCTGGACGCCGTCACCGGCAGCTGCTATACCTACGGCTTTGCCGTCACCGGCACCCAGGTCTCCGTCGGCGTCAGCGGCTTTGTCTACTCCAACGGCACCGTATCCGTGCGCAACAGCGCGGGCACCAGCAGCGCCTATCTCACCGCCGCCTCCATCAAGGACGACGCCGCCATCGGTATTTCCGGCAGCGCCAGCGGAAAGCTGGCCGGTATGGTCACCCTGGCCAAGGCCACCGGCATCGTCCGGGACGACTTCAACGGCCTGACGTCGGTGAACATCAACGGGGTGGAGTACCCCATCAGCGACCAGGTCCAGGTATACAACAGCGACACCGAACAGTGGACCACGCTGGAAAAGGCCAAAGCCTACGGCAGCAGCTTTACCCTCTATTTTGACCGCACGACCGCCCAGGGCGGACAGGTGCGCATCATCACCGTGACCCAGTAATCAGCAAGGCCAGGACCATGAGACGTCCTGGCCTTGCGGCGTTTTATATGGAATTGCGGGCACACACTTGCATAGACGCAGGCGGCCACAAGGGCCGCCCCTACGTGCTTTCTTTCTCCAGATAGGCTGTGGGGACCACCTTGGTCAGCCATACCTTGTTGACGCTGCGGTAGAATTTCAGCCCGTCCCGGGCCATCTGCCCGCTCTTTACCCGGTAGAGCACCGGCGCGCCATGCCGGGCCCCCACCGCCATGGCCGTCTCCCGGTCGAGAGACAGATGGACGTACAGCCGCCCCTTGGGCAGCAGGCCCGAGGCGTCAATGGATCGCTCGTACTTCTTCCCCGTGCCGTGCCACAGCGCCTCCGGCGGCAGACACTCCTCCAGCTCCACGTCCACCGGGATGGAGTGCCCCTGGTTGGCCCGGATATGGCTGTGGTCCTGGTCAAAGGCATAGCGTCCCTTCTCGTCGGTGCGTACAATCTCCTCCAGCGTGGCCCGGTCCAGCGGATAGCGGGTGTGGGCCGCCATCCCCGCCAGCAGGGCGTCCACCTCCGCCCAGCCGTGCCGGTCCAGGGAAATGCCCACGCTCTCCGGCGCGTGCCGCAGAATGCGGCTCAAACACCGGCTGGCTCTGGTCAGATCCATCCTGTGCTCCTTTCACGGGGTCTGGCGCTCCAAATAGTAGCCGGCGCCCCGGTTTACCTTTAATTTTACCTGGCTCCCCATGGCGGAGAGCTTCTTGCGCAGCGCGGATACCGCCACCCAGACCACCCCGATGTCCGCCTCGGCATCATAGCCCCAGATGTGCTCAAAAAAGGTCTGGGTGGAGATGACCGCCCCCGGCCGGCGCAGCAGCATTTCCAGCATCTGATACTCCTTGTTGCCCAGCCGGACCGACTGGCTCCCGCAGCGGAGCATCAACGTGGCCGGGTCCAGCTCCAGGTCCCCGCAGGTCAGGATGGGCGCCGTCACCCCCGCCGAGCGCCGTACCAGCGCCCGCACCCGGGCCAGCAGCACCGACATCTCAAAGGGCTTGGTCAGGTAGTCGTCCGCACCGCTGTCCAGCCCCGTTACGATGTCCTCCGACTCCGACTTGGCCGTCAGCATCAGCACCGGCGTGCTCACCCCGTCGGCCCGCAGCCGCCGCGCCACCTCAATGCCGCTCATGCCGGGCATCATCACATCCAACAGAATCCCCGCGTAATTCTCCGCCGAGCCGTAGTCATAGGCGTCGGTCCCGTTGTACACCACGTCCACCGAAAAGCTGTGGTGGGTCAAAATGGCCGACAAGGCGTTGGCCAGCTCCCGTTCGTCCTCCGCCAACAGCAGCCGCACGGTTCCTTCCCTCCTTTTCTCACTTGAGCAGCGGCGCCAGCGTGGCCTTCACCCGGCTCATGTCCACCGGCTTGGCCACATGGCCGTTCATCCCAGCCTCCCGGGCGGCGATCACGTCGTCGGCAAAGGCGTTGGCCGTCATGGCCACAATGGGGATCTGACCGGCGTCGGCACGGTCCAGGGACCGGATGGCCCGGGACGCCCCGTAGCCGTCCAGCACCGGCATCTGTATGTCCATCAAAATCGCGTCAAAGGTGCCCGGCGCCTCCCGCTGGAACACCTCCACCGCCTCCTGCCCGTTCTGGGCGGTGGTCACCCGGGCTCCCTCCATCTCCAGCAGCTCGGTGGCGATCTCCATGTTCAGCAGGTTGTCCTCCGCCAGCAGGAAATGCCGCCCGGTGAGGTCGCAGTCGGTCCGCGCCGGCTCCTCCTCCTTCCGCTCCTCCGTCATCTGACAGGGGAGCACCACCGTAAAGGTGGAGCCTTTCCCCTGGACGCTCTCCACGTCAATCTGACCGCCCATGAGCTGCACCATGTTCTTGGTAATGGCCATGCCCAGACCCACGCCGCTGACCTGATTGGTCATGGAGGTGTCCTCCCGCTCAAAGGGCAGGAAGATCCGCTCCAAAAACTCCGGCGACATGCCGATGCCGTCGTCGGCCACCGTGAAGCGGTACATGGCCCAGCCC
>NZ_JACLZC010000076.1 GCF_016901735.1 Pseudoflavonifractor phocaeensis
TTCACCCATCAATCTGTGAATCGAAACGGAGGTACATAATGCAGAAAATCAATCTTCGGGACCTGTATCCTGATGTTTATAAAACCGATGTCTTTGTGGACGTGGCCGAAGAAGTGCTGGCTGCGATCCAAGGCCAACAGCAGGCCGATGCTGCTTACGAGCGCCGGAAATTCCGGCATAGGGCCCATTACTCTCTGAACCGGGGTGACGGCATTGAAAACGATGCCCTTGCCCGGCCTCTTACCCCGGAAGAAGTTCTGGAGCAGAAGCAGCTGCGGGAAGAACTGTATGCTGCGCTGATGCAGCTGCCTGCCATCCAGGCCCGGCGCATCTACGCCCGGTTCTACCTGGGCATGACTGTGGCCGAGATTGCCCGGATCGAGGGTGCTGACCGCCGCCGTGTGTGGGACAGCATCCGGCGCGGGCTGAAGAAGCTGGCGGAGCTGATAACCACAGACCGATAACCTGACTGCCGCATAGCGGCAAAAAAAATAAGCCGGTGGGGGATTTTCATTCCTCCATCGGCTTATTTGTCCTCTAAGTTTTCCTCTGGTTCAGCCCCGACTGTTTGCACCATCTCTTTTAGCTCATCCGCCAACGCACGGGTCGAGTTCAGCAACACTTTTCTGGCAGCCGGAGGACACGAAAGGTAGAGCTGCCGCATATCGTTGGCAGCTTGTTCATCTTCAGGTAAATCAAGATTCATCAGGGAATCCAAGGACAAATTCAAGACTTTACAAAAAGCACGCAGAACCTCAAAAGAAGGATTCTTTACCCCTCTTTCACAGCCTTGAACGTGTTTCAGGGAAACATGGCTCTGATCTGCAAGCTCCTGTTGCGTAAGATTTTTTTCTTTACGCGCTTTTTGTATCCTTCGTCCCAATTCTTTTAACAGTTCCATAGGCACTATCGTCTCCTTAATAATATTTTATCGTGCCCATTTTCTTACCGGAAGAACCTCATAGAAGGTGTGTTTGAGTACGATAGTGCATATTTTGTTTTGCTTGCTGGACACTTGCTCTTCACGAAACTCCCTGTGAAGCGGCAAGACCAAAAATATTTTCAAAAAATCGCATTACAGACAGGACAAATCCCCTGTTTTTGTCATGGTTGTCAAGAAGGAGTTTTTTCTTCTCCGTTCTTTGACAACCGAATACACGGCAGAACAGGTACATAACCCGCGTGTGAGCGAGTACAGGACGCCGCGAAGATGGAACAGCCAGGAGGTGATGGACAAGCTGTTTCGGAGCGATCAACGGCCCTGTACCCCGGATAGTGGCATATCCGGCGCGATGACCACGCGGGGGCTTAAAGATACTTCCTCACGGCCCGCCAAAGACTTGGGGGGAACCCTGCGGCGCACGTTACGAACGACGTTGCGGAGTTATGACAGCCGCGCCAGCGGAGACCTGTTCTGTCCCCAGCGTCAGGGATGCGTGGCAAATGTGGCGTACTAACAGAATAGCTTTCGTGGCGATTCCCTTTTCGGTGCATTGGTGCCGGAGCGGCGGTCACCATTCAAGATCAGATACCATGCGCTGGCAGCTTCGGTTGCCAGCGCATTCATGTGATTTTGAAAGCCACAACCACATCCTTGAAAGAAAGGGGGACCATTTATGGAAAAATTGATTTCTCGAAAAGAGGCGGCCAAAATCCTGGGTATCAGTATTGCGACTTTGGATGCAGCACGAAACAGCGGGCTGATTTCCTATGTTCAGTATGTGCAAAATGGTTGCGTGTACTTCACAGATGCTGGCCTTCAGGAGTATATCGCAAAATGCACCCATCGTGCGAAGCCGATGGAAAAATGCGCTACATACCGCAAGCCTCGAAGTTCCAGAGGGTGAATCATTCCGTATCCTTGCCGGAATCTGAAGTGTTTGATAAAACAAAGATACAGCGCTGGAGATTATTTTTAGGAGGTGACGGAATTGGCAAAAAGAAAAAGGGCAATTCCTCAATATGGTACAGTCGTGCTAAACGGCATTGAATATTATAGGACCCGGATCGAAGATTCAGATGGAAACAGAGTCGCGCTTTATGCAAAAACGCCGGAAAAGCTCTATGACAAGGAGTTGGAGGCGTTAGAGCAGATCGATAGCACTACATTTCGCCGAAGGTCCCCTACGGTTGCTGAATACTGTGAGAAGTGGTTGCTGATGCAGTCCGTCCATGTTCGGGCTACTACCTTGACAGATTATACCTCCAAGGTGCGGCGTCACATTATAGGCGGATTGGGAGAGAAACGGATGGCTGATGTAACGCTGGATGACATCCAGCTTGCCCTTGTACCTGTTTCCAAGAAGTCAGCTTCGGTCTATAAATCTGTGGTAATCCTCTGTAAGTCCATTTTCCGGGCGGCGAAGGAGAGCCATGTGATTGACGAGGACCCGACCATATACCTGGATACAAAGGGCGGAGTTCCCCAAGAAGAAAGACAGGCATTGACGGATGAACAGGTCAAGCGGCTTTTGGACACGATCCGAGATTTACCGCCTTATGTATTCGTGATGATTGGTTTATATGCCGGTCTGCGGAGGGAGGAAATCCTGGCGCTGCAATGGGATTCCGTGTACCTGGATGCGGAGACTCCGTATTTGACGGTACGACGGGCATGGCACACAGAGCACAACAGGCCAGTCATTCTCACAGAGCTAAAGACCGAAGCTGCACAGAGGAACATTCCTCTCCCGGTTTGTCTGGTAGAGTGTCTGAAAGAGGTAAAGAAAAAATCCACTTCGGATTATGTGGTTGCCAATAAGGACGGCGATCCGCTGTCCTATACGCAGTTTAAGAGACTGTGGCAGTATATTGTGACACGGACCGCAAAGCCGAGAATGACTAAAAAACTTGTTGACGGAAAGTATGTGAAATATATGCTTTACCCGAAACTCGGAGAAAAAGCCAGGAATAACGGCCATGTGGTATATAGTCTGGATTTTGATGTGACACCACACCAGCTGCGGCACACTTACATTACAAACTTAATTCATGCTTCGGTGGACCCCAAAACAGTTCAATATTTGGCGGGCCATGAAAGCAGCAAAATCACAATGGATATTTACGCAAAGGTCAAATACAACAGGCCGGATGATCTCGTCAAAACGATGGGCTGTGCCTTTGATTTATGGGACGCTGTATAAGCCCCAAACAAAACAGAAGATGAAGCAAGAGCGAGGCAAGGATGTCTCGCTCTTTGTTTTGCCTTGGCCGTATCTTTGATTCAATTTGAAATATCTGATAAAAAGGGGTGTAGATACATTACCACGCGAGAAAGGAAATTTATTATGGCAAAGAAGAAAAAGAACATACCTCAATATGGAACCGTCACACGAAAAGGTGTCCTGTATTACAGGACCCGGATTCTGGACGCGGACGGCAAGCAGGTGAGCTTATATGGGACCACTTGCGAAGAACTGTACGATAAGGAACAGGAAGCAAGACGCCAAGTGGCGGAGATCATCTTCCACCGGGAACATCCTACGGTTGCAGAATACTGTGAGAAGTGGTTGCTGATGCAATCCGCAAAAGTGTCAACGGCTACGCTGAAAGGCTACACTTCCAATATGAATAATTACATCATCAAACCTTTGGGCGATATGTACATGGAGGAGGTGACGGCGGATGATATTCGTCTGGCGCTGATTCCATTGTCCAACAAATCCGAGAGCCTGCACAATACTGTGAATATGCTACTTAAGTGCATCTTCTATTCGGCGGAGCGGAGTCAGTTGCTGGAATATAACCCGTGCGAAGGAATTTCGGCAAAAGGCGGAAAGCCGACGCAAAAGAAAGATGCGCTGACGGACCAACAGGTGGAAGTGCTACTGGAAACAATCAAAGGACTTCCACCCTATCTGTTTACCATGATTGGCCTGTATTCGGGCCTGCGTCGGGAAGAAGCTCTGGCGCTGCAATGGGATTGTGTGTTTCTTGATGCGCCTACCCCATATATCTCCGTGCGGCGCGCTTGGCGAGCGGTGCATAACAGGCCGGTTATCTCTACGACGCTCAAGACCAAGGCAGCAAGACGGGATATTCCCATTCCCAAATGTCTTGTAAATTGTCTACGGGAAGCCAAGGCTGTTTCTAAATCGGAATATGTGATTGCCGACAGTGAAGGGCAGCCTTTGTCGTATTCGCAGTTCAAACGGGTTTGGCAGTACATCGTTGTTCGATCTACCAAGGAGCGAACCTATTATAAGTATGTAAATGGACAAAGCATCAAGTACACAGTTCAGCCGAGCTTGGGAGGACATCAGAAAAACAATCCCAACATTGTGTATAGCCTGGACTTCGAGGTAACTCCCCACCTGTTGCGCCATACCTACATTACCAATCTCTTGTATGCAGGCGTTGACCCCAAGACGGTTCAGTACCTTGCCGGACATGAGAATAGCAAGACAACTATGGACATTTATGCAAGAGTGAAGTATAATAAGCCAGAACAGCTGTTTGATGTAGTAAATTCTGCATTTTCCTCAGCGGTTCCCTCTTAAAAGTGGCCTATTTCTTGGGTTAAGGAATAGGACAACCGATAAAACGAGAACGAAAAAAGCCCGGAATATCAAGGGAAATCGGCGCTTAGACGATTGAAATACGGTCTCAAAGCAGCCCGTCGTGCTCCGCAGTTCAGCAAGCGCTAATTTTCCCTACTTCTCAGTACGTCTCACGACGTCGATTTGCAGGAAAATTCAGTACTTTTGGAGCTGTGCGTGGTCCTCGAAAGTGTTCCGTTTTGCTTCGTAAGGAGCAAGCAAGGAGCACACAAGGAACAAGAATCGCAAGCGAAAACAAAAGCCTTATGAAGCAGGAGATCGTTCCGCAAGGAGCGTATCTCCTGCTTTTTTGTGCTGCACGGCTTCTCCTTCTTCCGTTTAAATTTTGTTGATTGCCTCCACCAGCGTTTCAATATCCAGGTGGGTGTAGACACGTTCGGTGAGCGTCATGGCACCGGAGTGTCCCACAATCTTCTTGATCATGGTTTGGTCTACATGGGCCTCTGTCAGCATGGAGATGCAGGTATGCCGGGTACAGTGTGGCGTCTGGTCATATCCAAGCTGCTCCATCAGGGGCGTGAAGTAACTGTCGTAGTAGTTCCTGTAATCAAAGTGCTTTTGATCCGGCGTGTGGAGCAGATATTCACACTGAGAACCTTCGTACCACGCTTTGTAGAATGGCAGTACCTTGTCAGCAATGGGAACTTTCCGCAGGCCGTTTTCGGTTTTGCTGGCGATCACATCAAAGTACTGTTCTTCCAGATGTACGTTTTCCTTCTTCAAGTCGAGGAACTCCGAGATGCGGCAGCCGTTGTAGATCAGCATCAGCACAATCTGATAGTACGGGTCCTCTGCAAGCTCCCATAGGCGGGCGATCTGCTCCTTTGTGAACTTGTTCCGGTCACGCTTGTTGGGGTTCTTATCCTTGTACCGGCTCAAATCCACAAACTCGGAATAATCCTTGTTGCAGATGTCATTTTTCATGGCGTAGGCATACAGCTGGTTGAACAGCCCCTTGAGTTTTTTCAGGGTGGGGTAATTCTTCCCGCAGGTGTCCACCACAAATTGAAGGTCCATCAGCCGAATATCTCGAAACACCTTGTTGTAAAGTGTTCCGCACACCCGATAGGACGCCTCATAGCCTTTTACGTTTGACTTGGAGATGGTGGGGAACTTCTCCTTTGACCAGCGTTCATAGACCTCCTGGAAGGTGGCTTTGGATGCCTTGATGTCAAAGGGATTGTTGTTGTACTCTGCCAGCATTTGCAGCCCCTCTGCTCTGGTTTCCGCATAGCCGATGGTGATTTGTTCCTGAACAGACTTTCCTGTTTCAGGGTTGACGTGCCACCCTACCGTTTTCCTCACTGCATAGGGCCTTCTTCGCTTTCCGGACATTTTCTTGACGCTTCCATATCCGTTGGGTAATCTCAAAAAATCTCAAACTTCCTTTCTCCCAGCGTTTGAATTAAATTTGATAAAGGGTAAGCAACACCCTCTGTTATTCCTGGTCGCCGTTTTCCTCGGCGGCCTTTTTCATTTTCTCCAGCATCTGCCGATCCAGTTCGTTGCGCCGCTGAATGCGCTCCAAATCGGTGAGGACTTCCACTTCCTTGTCCTGCAACTTGGCGTCTGCGTAGTAGGCCAGTTCCTTTTCAATCCAGCGGTCAAAGGATTCCTGATCGGTCCAATAGGTTTCCAGCTTTTCACGCTCGTCCCGGAACTCTTCCAAAATCAGACACAGGGAATCGTTCATCTCTGCCGACCGGTCATTTCCCTTGAATTTCAAGGAGCAGGACCATTCTTCGCTCTGGGGCGGGCGTTGGACGTCAATCTCGAAACGGATACCAGCCTTCTTGTTTAATTGGTAAAGAACCGCAATCACATCAGACAGGCTGTCCAGCTGGATTTCAGGTTTCTGGTAGCCAATCAGGTCTGCCGGAGATATGTTTAAGATTTTGGCGATGGCATTGATCATCGCTATGGATGGCTCAATTTCACCGCTTTCGTATTTTTGAACTGTGCGCATCGTCTTGTCCAGACGCTGTGCCAGCTCTGTTTGGCTCAAGTGAGCGGCCTTGCGGGCTGCCTTGATTCTCTCGCCAATTTCGGCTGGGTTGCTGTGCATTGTCATCACCTCGGTTGTATTGTAACACGAAGCCGTGCGAATTGCAAGGTCGTAATACGAATAATTTTTTCGTATTTAGTGTTGACAAGCTGTCGTGGATGGCTTATAATCAAAACACGAACTAATAATTCGCATATTGGCAATAAGGAGGCCATTCACATGGAGAAGAAAGTTTATGTCGAACTGCCGCCTTTCACTGGACGCAATGTCCCCATCACCGAGATTGCAGCCGCCATGCACAAGGATGCCCAGTATGTGCGCATTGGTTTGCAGCAGGGAATCCTGAAATTCGGCTATGCGATCAAGCTGGAAAACTCCAACGAGTACAACTACTACTGCCCCGACAGAAAGGTGTGGGAGGAAATTGGATACTTCCAACCGGAAACCGCATAAAAAAAGAGCCCTCATCCTGGCAGATGAGAACTCTTGGCGGACAGTACAAACGGCAGCTGCCGTGTGACTATCACTCAGCAAGGATATTATAACACGACAGCTGCCAAATTCAACAATTATTTAAGGAGGAACAGAATTTGACAGCTTTACCAGACAGCATCATACAAAATGGTCTGTTCTGCTGCTGGAAGTATGAGGAACGGAATGGGAGGAAAACGAAGGTGCCATACCAGCCGCAAACCGGTTTAGGAGCGAAAAGCAACGATCCTTCCAGCTTTGCACCTTATACAACAGCAGTACAGGCCAGCGGATATGATGGCATTGGAATTGGCATTTTCAACGGCATCTGTGCGATTGATCTGGACAACTGCGTTTCGGACAGCGGCTATTACACCCAGACCGCCGCAGAAATTGTGGCCTTAATGCACAGCTATACCGAGTACAGTCCCAGCGGCAAAGGTCTGCACATCCTCTTTTCGGCAAAAGGCTTTCAGTATGATACCAAGCGATTCTACATTATGAACCATCAGGCCGGAATCGAGGTTTATGTGGCGGGAGCAACCAACAAATATGTCACCGTGACCGGAAACCGCTGTGAGGACTATGAGTATGGTGACCGGACCCAGGAGCTGCAAGTGTTGCTGGACAAGTTCATGTGCAGGCCAGAGGTATGCGCAGAAAATGCAATAAATGCAAAAAACTCTGATTTAAGCATGGAGCAGCTTCTGCAACTGGCAAAAAGCAGTAAGAATGGGGCAGCGTTCACAGCCCTTTGGAACGGTTCGTTGGAGGGATATTCGTCCCCATCAGAGGCAGATCTGGCACTGTGCAGTCATCTCGCCTTTTGGACAGGACGGGATGCTGCCAAGATGGACACGATGTTCCGGCAGTCGGGATTGATGCGGGATAAATGGGACCGGCAGCAATCCGGCACAACGTATGGTGCAATCACCATTCAGAAGGCAATCGAGCATTGCCGGGAAATCTACACTCCAAAAGCGGAGCCGTCACCGGTTTTTCAACCTATTGTTCCGCTGACGCCACAGTGGAGTGATTTGCCTGCATTTCCGGTAGACGCTCTCCCGGATGTGATTCGAAATTATGTGAGTGCGGTGGCCGAACACAGTCAGACTGCCCCGGACATGGCAGCGGTGATCAGCCTGGGTGTGCTGGCTACCTGCTTACAAGGGAAATACAAGATAGAGGGAACGCCGGGATACTGTGAGCCTTTGAGCTTGTACACAGTGGTGATCGCCGCACCGGGGGAGCGAAAGTCCAGCGTCATGCGGGATATGACCACATTCCTTTATGAATATGAGCAGGAATATAACAAGGCGCACAGCATGGAAATACGGGAAAACCATTCGCAGCGGGAATCTATGGAGCGCCAGATCTCCGGTCTGCAAAAGAAGCTGGAGCGCAAGGAAAGCCGGGAAATGGAGTTGGAGCTGCGGCAACTTCAGGAACAGCTGGAAGAAATTCCAGAACTAAAGCCGGTTCGCTTTTTTGCCGACGATTGTTCCAGTGAAGCTCTGACCAGCTTGATGGCAGCTAACAATGGGGTATTCTCGGTGATCTCCACCGAGGGCGGCATCTTTGACATCATGGCAGGTCGGTATTCCAACAAATCCAACATTGATGTCTGGCTGAAAGGTCATTGTGGAGATGCCATTTATGTGGATCGAATGACCCGTGAAGCAGAGTGCATCATGCACCCGGCACTGTCGGCTATCCTCTCTATTCAGCCCAGTGTGCTGGATGAAATCATGTCCAATACCACCATGACCGGACGGGGCTTAATTGCCCGCTTCCTGTATGCGTCCCCACCATCCAGAATTGGCAGCCGGGTCTTTCGTACCCAGCCGATTCCGCCCGAAATAACCGCCGCTTATCGCAGCTTGATTTTTTGCCTGATGGCTCTGCCGATTGCTGGAGATGCCCAGACGGTACACCTTTCCGAAAAAGCCTTTGACCTGATGGCCGATTACTTTCAGGAACATGAGAAGTTTCTGGTTGGCGAGGGACAGGCAATTTCCGATTGGGCAAGCAAATATATCGGTGCCGTGCTCCGGATTGCGGGATTGTTGCACTGTGCTGATATGGAAGATGACAAAACAGAAGTGACAGCTTCTACGATGAGCAGGGCGATTCAGATCGGCAAATATTTTCTGGCTCATTCCACCTACGCCTATTCCATGATGGGCACTGACTTAACCATCCAGAAAGCCAAATTTGTCTTGGCAAAGCTGAAAAAGAAGAACGTATCGGTGATCAAGCGTTCTGAGCTTTTTCAGATGTGTCGGGGAAAGTTCTTCAAGAAAACGGAGGAGATTTTTCCGACACTGGAACTGTTGGAGGGACATGGATACATCCAGTTGGAAGAACCGGAACGCCAGTCGGTGGGCAGACCAGCCGATGTGAAAATCATTGTGAACCCCGCCGCATGAAACCGGAATTCTCTGCATTTATTGCATTTCCTGCACAGAGTTGCACTCTGGTATCGAACTACCGTCCCCATCGAAAAAAACTCAGATTTGGAGATGGATGGTTCGGGAGAATCCGGTGGATTTTCCCGAACCGTGGGCGGCAGGATTGCTTACAAGAGCAAGGATGCCGACAACACCTGACTTGCCGTGTGGATAGCACACACAAGCCAGGGAGGCTCCCGCAGGAGCCGCATCACCCTCGGAGAGCCCACGATACTTTGCAGCCGCAGGATGAAAGTATCATAGTGGGTTATTACACTTCCGCAGGAAGTGCGCCCCGGCCCGCAGGCCGTACAAACGTGAAAGGAGCTCTATGGCGAGAAACGACGGGATTGACCGTACCAATGCAAGAAACGTAAACTTGACTGCCGCCAAAATCGGAAATGCCCAGCGGCACAACGAACGAGAAAAAGAATCCTATACCAACCCAGATATTATACCGGAACGTACATCTCAGAACATCCATTTTAAGAAGCCCACCGCCGGATATGCAGAGATGTTTGCACAGATGGAAAAAGACGGTGTAATCTCCACCCGTGGCCTGAAATCAGACGCCAACCTTTACGGGGAATTGATTTTTGATGTAAACTCCGCCTACTTCTATAACCATGGCGGATATGAGTTTGCCAAGCGATTTTATGAGGACGCTTACAGGGCTGCCATAGAGATCGTTGGCGGCGAACAGTATATTCTCTCTGCTGTTATGCACGCCGATGAGCGCAACCGGGCTATGTCCGAAGCACTGGGGCAGGATGTGTTCCACTATCATCTCCATGTGGTCTATGTCCCAGTTGTGGAGAAGCAGATCCTCTGGTCCAAGAGGTGCAAAGACAAATCACTTGTGGGAACCGTCAAGGAAACCATTATGCAGGTGAGCAGCAGCAAAAAATGGTTGTCCAAACCGGCATTGGACGAACAGGGAGCGCCTATTCACCAGAAGAATGGCAAGCCGGTGCTGCGGAAGTCTTACAGCGTTCTTCAGGACGATTTCTTCCGGGCTATGCGAAATGCCGGATATGCGGATGTGGAGCGTGGAGAACGGGGCAGCTCCGAGGAGCATTTGACCGTGACACAGTTCAAGGTGGAACGGGAACAGGAGCGATTGGAACAACTCACAGCACAAACACAGCAGAAAGAGCAGCAGGCAGCTTCTCTGGAAAAGAAGATTGAGAATATTCAAAAACAGCAGATTGCCGTTCAGAAAGTGGAGCAAATAGAACCCCATGCAGTTCCATTTTCCTCAAAAGTCATGCTGGATCGTTCTGAATATGAAAATCTGGCAGCTGCGGCAAAGAAGTTCTATGTCCAAGAGCGCAAGGAATGCAAACTGCAAAAAGCTTTGGATGCAGCGTTGAAAATGATAAGTGAGTTGAAGGCAAAGGTCGCTGCGCTGACCGCAGAGCTGGCAGAGTACAAGTCTATTCGTGGTCAGCTTCACACAGCGGACTTGGAGAGGGAAAATAGTGAGCTTCGTGGTAAACTCCGCAAATATGAAGATGTAATTTCTCGGAATAATTTGTGGTCGTATTTTTCACGGCATAGAAGAAACGAGATTGATAGAGAAGAGTCGCGATGATTAACAAGCAGGAGGTCAGATTTTCACCTGATCTCCTGTTTGTTAATTGAAACGGTGAAATATGGAGAGAAGAATACACAAAAACTTTGCATAATGGTTAGAATACAAGGCATACTAAGGAAATTTATTGAAGAAGAAGTAAATGTATGTTACAATGATAAAAATACCAATTTAGTAGCAGCGGAAAGAGGCGTACACTGAATGGCAACAACATCCCTTTATGTAGAATTGATTATTATAGGCCTAGAAACTATGATGTGGATAACATCCTTTTCCGTTTATTTTACAGACATTCAATATATATTTGTAATCGAAAAGATCATCGAAACCTTACCAGCATCTGTTTTTCTACTTGGCGTTATGTATATTTTAGGACTGATTTTTGATCGAATCGCAGATTTGATTTTTCAAAAAACAGAGAATCAAATTCGGGTAAAATCAGGTCTGAAGGCCCAAAGCAGTATTTTGGTTTGGACGGAAAGCAAACAGGAGGAATATTTTAAATTCGCAAGGTCAAAAATCAGAATTTTAAGATCTTCTGCGATAAACATTCCATTGTTTGTAATATCCATTATAATCAATATTGTTAAATACTATCCATCCAAATACTTATTCCTAATCTTTGTGGTAGTTACAGGATGCATTTTATCTTATTTTTCATGGATTTGCTATAAACAAGCTATTACGAATTTTTATAATAAGGCAAGAATATTAGAAAAAGATATCAATAAGCGTGATGGAAAAGGAAGGGTGAATTCTAATGATGCCAAATGAGATACGAAATTTTGTAAAGGAGAAACTTTTCGTTGTTTCCGATCAGAATATAGGTGAAAAAATTTTATCAGGTGGCAGATCCGGATCTGATGTTTATGCTATTAAAGTAATGAGCAATAGACCGCGACTTAGCGGCAACTATATCGTCAAGATCTGTCCTCCTACGCTGCAGCAGGGGGAAAGCGAGGCGGAAAAGGCCCGGCAGTTCCACGACTATTCCCCGAATTTTTCCAAACGCTTAGTAAAATATATAGATAAAAAGCATATTGACGGGAAAGATGTAATTATTTATGGGCAGGCAAATGAGAGTCAACTGCATTCCACGTCTTTTTCTAAGCTGGACGCGAAGCACCTTGCACGATACACACGTTGTGTTTCACGGGAACTTCTGAGTGTTTTGAACCAAGATGCTTTGACTGGAGGAACGGTGGAAGACTTTTTTGAAAGTCTATTGAATAAGCAGTTGGGAAAGAATAGTCGCTTTACCCCACGGATGGAAGAATTGCTGGATCGTCCCGATGCTCAGTGTGTCGCCCTCGAGGGAGCTATTTACCCAAATCCGTTGTACTTTATAACTAATATTGAGTGCTGGAGTGGCAATCTGCTTAATTTACATTTCCGTAAAGGTGCCGTCCATGGAGATCTACAC
>NZ_JACLZC010000077.1 GCF_016901735.1 Pseudoflavonifractor phocaeensis
GCCCGCAGGAGGGCCGGTCCCTTCCCGGCGGCGCACAGGAGAATGGGGGGGACGGACTGGTCCAGCACCCGCTCTACACGGCAGGGGATGGTGTTTTCCCCTGCCGCGGCAAGGGAGAGCGCCCGGCTCTGGACCGCCACATGGGTGAGTCCCTGGGGCAGAGGGGACGCGCAGCGCAGGGTGACCCCCCAGTCCAGGGCCTCCACCCGGCCGTCGGGACAGGCTCTGGCCCGGGAGAGGTTTTTGCAGCCGGAGAGCAGACAGGAGGCCACCGTATCCGGCGCGCGGAGAAGCTGGGGCACGGTGCGCAGGCCCTCCGACCTGCCCCGGTCCAGGACGCACACGTCCCGGCACAGGCGCTCCACCTCGTCCCGGCTGTGGGTCACCAGCACCACCGGACCTTCAAAGCCGGACAGCACGTCCAGCAGCTCCAGCTCCACCTGCCAGCGCAGGTAGCTGTCCAGAGCGGAAAGAGGCTCGTCCAGCAGCAGGACCCCAGGTTTTCCCGCCAGAATGCGCCCCAGCGCCACCCGCTGCTGCTGCCCGCCGGAGAGCTGGGCGGGACGCCGGTGCTCCAGGCCGCGGAGGCCCAGCCGCTCCACCAGACCGGTAAGCTGCGCCTCCTTTTCCCTCCGGCTGCCCGTCATGCCGGCGCGGAGATTGTCCCGCACCGTCATGTGGGGAAAGAGGGCGTAATTCTGAAAGAGCAGCCCCACCCCCCGCTTCTGGGGCGGCAGGTTGATGCCCTTTTCCTTGTCAAAAAGGACCTTGCCGTCCAACACGATGCGCCCGGCGTCGGGGCGGACGATGCCGGCGATGCACCGGAGGGTCATGGACTTGCCGCAGCCAGACGCCCCCAGCAGCCCCAGCACCCCGTCCCCTGTCTCAAAGGACACGTCCAGCCGGAAGGAGCCGAAGTCCTTGCGAATGTCCACCAGAAGAGACATCAGCCCACCTCCCGCGCCGGCGCGGCGTTTTTTTTGTCCTTTCGCTCCAGCAGATTCACCGCCAGCAGCACCACCGCCGAAATGCACAGATTGACCAGCACCCACCGCATGGCGCCTTCGTCGTCGCCGGTGCGCCAGAGCTGATAGACGGTGGTGGAGATGGTGGCGGTCCGGCCGGGGGTGTAGCCGGCGATCATGGCGGTGGCGCCGTATTCGCCCAAAGCCCGGGCAAAGGCCAGGACGGTACCGGCCAAAATACCCTGGCGGCAGACCGGCATCCGCACCCGCCAAAACACCCAGGTGTTGGACCGGCCCAGGGTACGGGCCGCGTCGGCCAGGTTCTGATCGAAGGACTCAAAGGCCCCCCGGGCAGTGCGGTACATGAGTGGAAAGGCCACCACCGCCGAGGCGAAGATGGCGGAGTACCACACCATGGTGAGCCGGGCGTCGAAGACCTGGGCAAACCACAGGCCGATGGGACGCTGAGGACCCAGCAGCCGGAGGAGAAAATAGCCAACCACCGTGGGGGGGAGCACCAGCGGCAGGGTGAGGACCACATCCAGCGCGCCCTTGGCCCAGCGTGGGAGCTTCGCCACATAGTAGGCCGCCGCGATGCCCAGGAAGAAGATCAGCACCGTGGAGACGGCGGCGATGCGCAGCGAGTTAAAAAGCGGATACCAGTCCAAAGGCATTCCCCTTTCCAAAACGGATGTGCTTCATGGCAAAGGCGGTCAGCTCAGCACCGTGAAGCCTACGCCCTCCAGCACCGCGTGGGCGTCGTCGCTGGTGCGCAGGTAGTCCAAAAAGTCCTGGGCGGCGGCCATACCCGCCTCGGTGCCGCACTTCATGACGGCGGCGGGGTAGATCACCTGACCGCACAGGTCCTCGGTGGCCTGGTCCACCACGGTGAGCTCGTAGGTGTTGGCGTCGGTGGCGTAGATGATGCCGCAGTCCACCGCGCCCTCCTTGACCTGGGTGGCCACCTCGGAGACGTTGGAGGCATAGGTCACCTTACCGGCGTCCTCCAGGGCGGCGAGGTCGATGTTCAGCGAGGCGAGGATGTCCAGCGAGTACGCGCCCACCGGCACCGAATCGTTGCCCAGACAGAGGAGGGAGAGCTTGTCGGAGGCCAGGTCCTGGAAGGACTGGATATCCGCCGGGTTGCTGTCCGGCACCGCCAGCACCACCTTATTTTCCAGCAGGTCCACCCGGGTGTCGTGGTTGACAAAGTCCAGGCCGTCCTCGTTCTGGCCGGAGGTGTCGGCGGCGTCCAGCTGGTTCATCTGCTTGGGGGCGGCGGAGATGAAGAGGTCGCACACCGCGCCCTCCTGGATCTGGTCCTTCAGGGTGCCGGAGGAATCAAAGGTAAAGACCAGATTGACGTTGGGCTCCACCTCTTTGTACTGATCGGCAATTTCCGTGAGGGAGGCCTCCATGGAGGCGGCGGCAAAGACCACCACGTCCACCGGCTCACCCTGGTCCTGGGGCGCGGCGGAGGGCTGGGTGCTGGGCTGTGAGGCGGTGGAGGAACAGGCGGAGAGGCCCAGGCAGAGGGCCAGGGCGGCGGACAGGATACCGATTTTTTTCATGTTTGATACAACTCCTTCGCAAAATGGCAGGTCGGCCCGTTTCCAGACCGGCCCAGTGGCCGGCCGCCCTAGCCAAAGCCGTAGGCGGTGCGGCTCGAAGTTTTGAACGCTGGGGATAATAGAGAATCTATCCTCCTTTCTAAATGATCTTTCCCAAAATATAAAACCGCCGGGAATACCGGAGGTGGGAAGCCATCAGGCGCGGGCACAGTTGCCGTCCAGCCCTTTCAAAATGGCCAGACCGTGGGAGAGGGAGGGCAAAATATATTCCAGACATTCCCGGACGGCCTTGGGGCTGCCAGGGAGGTTGATGATCAGGGACTCTTTACGGATACCGGCGGCGGCCCGGGTGAGCATGGCTCTGGGGGTGATTTGCAGGGAGAAGGCCCGCATAGCCTCGGGGATACCGGGGGTCTCCCGCTCGATGACGGCGCGGGTGGCCTCGGGGGTGCGGTCCCGGGGGGAGAAGCCGGTGCCGCCGGTGGTAAGGATCAGGTCGGCGGTGTGCTCGTCGGCCAGCTGGGCCAGCAGGGCGGAGAGCTGGTCGGGGTCGTCGGGCAGGAGGGCGGTATGGACCACGGGATATCCGTTTTCCTTCAAAATCTCCTGAATGATGGGGCCGCTGCGGTCTGCACGGGTCCCCGCCGCGCCGGAATCGCTGAGGGTGATGACCGACGCCCGGAAGGGCAGCTCATAGCGGATCTCATCCCCCACGGACAGGTCTCCTCCCTGGAGCACTTTACTGAAAACCCCTTCCCGGGGCATGATGCAGTCCCCCATCTTCTGAAAAATCTCGCAGCCGTGGTGGCACTCCTTACCGATCTGGGTCAGCTCCAGAACCACGTCTCCGGCGTAGAACCGGGTGCCGATGGGCAGCTTGGCAAAGTCGATGCCGGACACCACCAGATTTTCTCCAAACGCGCCGTAGGCCACCTCGGCGCCTCTGGCCCGGAAGGCCTCGATTTTCTCCAGCGACAGGAGGGACACCTGCCGGTGCCATTTTCCGGCGTGGGCGTCGCCGTCCACCCCCCAATCGGCGATGAAACGGGCCTTACCCACGTCCTTCTTTTGCGTCCCCTTTCCGGGGCTGGTACAGATTGCCATAATCGTTGCCATGGAATATCCCCCTAAATGATGAAATGTTGACTTTCTCTGTGAGAGTATGTTTGCCCTGCGCGGGCGGCGCCAGGCCCTTTTCCCGAAAAGGGCCTGGACCAAAAGGGGCAGAAGGGGGGATACCCCCCTTCTGCACTTCCCCCAGGTGCCGCAGCGTAAAGAAGCAGAACTTACCGAACGAGCGTCTATGGAAGCTTTCTTTGCCTACTTTCTTTCTCGAAAGAAAGTAGGTTAGCCGCCGATTTGGTGCATGTTGTGGGATTCGTCGTTGGGGCGGGCAGCTGTGCCGAAGTGATGCTGCAAGGGCTTGCGGGCCAGTGCGCCGGCAATGGCGGCTTGCAGCTCGGACTGGGTGGCTCCGCCCCGCAGAAGGGCGCGCAGGTCCACGCCGGTGTCGTATTGCAGGCAGGTTTTCAGAAAGCCGGTGGCGGTCAGCCGGACCCGGTTGCAGCTTGCGCAGAACTGATGGCTCACCGCGCTGATGAAGCCGATCTTGCCCCGAAAACCGGCGGGGGCGCAGTAGCGGCCCGGTCCGGCGCCCGGCGGCGGTGCGCAGGAGAGGAGAGGGCCGAAAGCAGCCTCCAGCCTGGCCCGGACCTCCTCCTCGGTGCGGCGGGGGAGGGACCCGCCCAGCCCAATGGGCATCAGCTCAATGAACCGGACCGACAGCGGCCGGTCTTTGGCCAGGGCCGCCAGAGGCACCAGTTGGCCGTCGTTTTCCCCCATGGGCACGCAGTTGAGCTTGACGGTGAGATTGGGGGTGGAGAGCGCCGCGTGGAGTCCTTCCAGCGCCTGGGGCAGCAGATCCCGGCGGGTGATGGCGGCGTATTGCGCCCGGTCCAGGGTGTCGAGACTGAGATTGACGGCGGTGAGACCGGCATCCAGCAGACTGGGCAGCTGTGGGGCCAGATCCACGCCGTTGGTGGTGAGGGAGATGGAGGAGACCTCCGGCAGAGCGCGGAGGCCGGCCACCAGATGGGAGAGCCCCCGGCGGACCAGCGGCTCCCCGCCGGTGAGGCGAAAGCGCCGGAAGCCCAATACGCAAAACGCGCTGCAAAGGGTGAGGATCTCCTCGTAGGTCAGTAAATCCCCGTGGCTGAGCCAGTCCACGCCGTCGGGCGGCATACAGTAGCGGCAGCGCAAAGAGCACCGGTCGGTGACCGAAATACGCAGATAGTCGATAACGCGGCCGTATCCGTCGGTCACAGGGGCACCTCCTCCAGCAGTTGGCCCAGGATGATGCGGGCGGCTCCTTCGCCGTCCCCCAGGGGCAGGGTGGGCACGTTGGGGAGGGAGAGCGGCAAGTCGGTGACCAGGGCCAGCAGGGTGGACGGGTCACACACCGGAGCGTCGGAATTGCCTCCGCGGACCACCTCCAGCTTGGGCCAGTGAGAGTGCTTGAAGCCCTCCAGCAGAATGAGGTCGGCGTCGGGGAACCGGTCGATGAGGTCATGCTCATCCACCTTGCCCCGGCGGACCACCTTGTACTTTTCCCCGTCGAAAATGGCGGTGCCCCAGGCGCCCGCCGCCATATGCCGGCCGGTGTCGGTGCCCTCCGGGTCGGGGAGAAAGGCGTGGCCGTCGTGCTTGACGGTGGCCACTTTCAAACCGGCGGCGGTAAAGTGGGGGAGCATGGCCTCGATGAGAGTGGTCTTGCCGGAATTCTTTACGCCGCTGACGGCAACCACCGCCGGACGTTTGCGCCCGTTGTTGCGAAACACGCCGGACTTTCCACCTTCTTTATAGGTGAGGTGGATATTCTCAATGACCATGGACTTGTCCACCGCTTTGCACATATCGTAAATGGTGAGCAGGGCCACCGAAACGCCGGTAAGAGCCTCCATCTCCACGCCGGTGCGGGCGTCCAGCCGGGCGGTACACTGGGCCAGAATGGCGCACTCGTCGGGCAAAATGGTAAACTCCACCGCCGCGTGGGCCAGCGGCAGAGGATGACAGAGGGGGATCAGCTCCGAGGTCCGCTTGGTGGCCATGATGCCCGCCACCCGGGCCACGCCCAGCACGTCGCCCTTGGCGGCGGTGTGCTCCGTGACCGCCTTGAGCACGGCGGGAGACACCCGGATCTTGCCCTCCGCCACCGCCAGACGGCGGGTGGGGGACTTGGCGGACACATCCACCATAATGGCGTTGCCCTGGTGGTCAAAGTGATTGAATTTGGGTTCCATGAAAACCTCCTAAAGGAGCCAGACCGTCACGCTCCGGCCGGGCTCCATGGGGGGCGCGCCGGCGGGGAGCTCTGCCAGACAGTTGCACCCCAGCATGGAAAAGAGCGCGCCGGAGCTGTGCTGTTCCCCCAGAATCACGCCGCCCTGTTGATAGCGCCCCCGCAGGAAGCGGCGGACGGGGCTGGATTTGGGGAAGGGCGTTTGCAGACGGCCTTGGGTTTTGGTGAGCGCAAAGTGGGACTCGCCGGACAGCGCGGCCAGAACGGGCCGGGCCAGCAGTTCAAAGGTGGCGGCGGCGGCAAAGGGATTGCCCGAGAGGGAGAGAATGGGCTTTCCCCGAAAGCGGGAGAAGCGGACCGGAGTCCCCGGCTTGAGGGCCACCTTCCAAAAGACCGGCTCCGCCCCCAGGAGAGGGAGGGCCTGGTGCAGAATGTCCCGGTCTCCCACCGACACGCCGCCGGTGGTGAGGAGCAGGTCGCACTGTCGGAGCAGCTCCTCCATCTGAGCGGCGGCAGCCTGGGGAGAATCCTGGGCGCGGGCGGCGGTGACCTGAAGAATGCCCAATTCCCGCAGCCGGGCGGTAAGCAGCGAGAGATTGGCGTCGTAGATCTTGCCCGGCGGCAGGGGGTAGCGGTCCGGGGGGACGATTTCGTCGCCGGTGACCAGCAGTCCCACCGACGGACGGCGGTGCACCGGCACGGCAAAGACCCCGGCACTGGCCAGCACCCCGATGGAGGGGCTGTCCAGCCTGGTCCCGGCGGGGAGCAGCAGGGTACCGGCCCTATAGTCCTCCCCCCGGCGACAGACATTCGCGCCGGACGGTAAGGAGGCGTAGAGAGCGACGGTCTCCCGGCCGTCGTCGGTGTCCTCCAGCCGGAGGACGCAGTCACAGCCCCGTGGGAGCATGGCCCCCGTCATCACCCGCATGGCCTCGCCATGGCAAAGCGCCCGGCTGGGCACGCCGCCGGCGTAGACGGTCTCTATGACCGGCAGCGTTACCGGCGTTTGGGGAGACGCGCCGGAGGTATCGGCGGCTTTTAAGGCGTAGCCGTCCAGCGGGGAGCGGTCAAAGGGCGGCTGGTCGCCGTGGGCGCGGATATCGTCCGCCAGCGTGCGCCCCAGCGCTTCACCAAGGGGCAGGACTTCCACGCCCAGAGGCTGTAAATCGCCGGTCATCTCCTCCAGCGCTTCCTCCAGAGAGAGAAAGGTACGCATGGTTTTTATGCCTCTTTTCCGAAGGGACAGACGGGATAGTGACATTCGGCACAGCCCAGGCACAGCCCGCCGTGGCCCAGCCGGGCAAGATCGGCCTTGCTCACCGGCACATTGGCCAGCACCCGGGGGAGGATCAGGTCAAAAATGGTGGCCTTGGCGTACATCACGCAGCCGGGCAGGCCCATAACCGGGGTTTTATCGGCGAAATAGCCCAGCAGGAACATGGCGCCGGGCAGCACCGGCGCGCCGTAGGCCACCACCTCCGCGCCCGAGGCCTTGATGGCCCCCGGCGTCTGGTCATCCGGGTCCACGCTCATGCCGCCGGTACACAGCACCAGCTCCGCGCCGCTCTCCCGGGCGGCCTGAATGGCGGCCACGATTTGTTCCCGGTCGTCCGGGACTTTGGTGTGAAATACCACGTCTACGCCAAGATCAGCCAGCTTTTTTATCAGCACCGGGGTGAACTGGTCCTGGATGCGGCCATAAAAGACCTCGTTACCGGTGGTGACCACGGCGGCGGTTTTGCGGACGAAGGGGAGGAGCTCCAAAAGCGGCGCAGACCCGGCGGCTTGCTCTGCCTCCTGCAATTTCGTCTCCGCGATGACCAGCGGGATCACCCGCATCCCCGCCAGCTTGTCGCCGGGGCGGACCACCGTATTGGTGTGGCGGGTGGCGATCATCAGCTCCCCCACCGCGTTTACCGCCATCAGCCGGTCCACGTCCACCCGAAAGAGGCCGGTGCAGTTTGCTTTCAGCTCAATCTTGCCCTCTTTTACCGGTGTGGGGGTCATGTGGGCGTTGCGGCACAGGGCCAGCAGCCGGTCGGCCCCCTCGTTTTCGTGGAGCATCCCCTCCGTCTTTTCCCAGACGTAGAGCCGGTCCTTGCCCATGGAGAGGAGGAGAGGGATGTCCTCCTCGGTGACGATGTGTCCTTTGCGGAAGGCGGCGTCCTTGGTGACGCCGGGGACGATGCGGGTCAGGTCGTGGCACAGCACATGACCCACGGCCTCTTGGGTGGGGATACATTTCATGGCGAAGGCCCTCCTCAAAAAACAAAAATGGAAGCGCCGCCTGATTTGGCAGCGCTTCCACAAACACAAAAAGACCGGCAGGGCACAGCAGGGCCCGGCAGGGTGGAAAGCAGCTCCTTTTCAATCAGGAAGGCCGGACCGTTTCCCGTCCGACCCGCGGCGCGGCGGCATAGGCCAAAGACCCGTAGCCGTCTTTGCTCGGAGCATATAAAAGACACCTCAATTATACGATGGAGCCGAAAAAAACGCAAGGGATGCAGAAAAATTTTGAGGGATATGACGAAGAGAAAAAGAAAGGCTTGTTCCGGCGCTTCCGGTGGGCTATCATGGAGAAAACGGGAAAAGGATGGTGGAAACGGTGGGGGACGTGATACGGGGCCGGTTTGCCCCCAGCCCCAGCGGGCGGATGCACCTGGGCAATGTATTTACGGCGCTGTTGGCCTGGCTGTCGGTGCGCGCCAAAGGAGGTACGCTGGTTTTGCGGATGGAGGATCTGGACCCGGACCGGTGCCGGGAGGAATACGCCCAACAGCTGGCGGAAGATCTGGTCTGGCTGGGCCTTACCTGGGACGAGGGATACGGAAAGAGCGGACCCCACGGACCCTACCGGCAGAGCGAACGGACCGATTTCTATGCCGGGCAGTTTGCAGCACTGGCGGCGCAGGAACTGGTGTATCCCTGCTACTGCACCCGGGCCCAGCGCCTGGCGGCCTCCGCCCCCCACCGGGCCGACGGAAAACTGGTCTATGACGGGCGGTGCCGCCATCTCAGTCAGGAGGAGCGGCGGGAACTGGACAAAACCCGCCGGCCGGCCTGGCGGGTGGCGGTGCCCGACGAAGAAATTTTCTTCACCGACGGCCACCTGGGTCCTTACCGGGAGCGGCTGGATCTGGACTGCGGGGATTTCATCATCCGGCGGTCCGACGGGGTGTACGCCTATCAGCTGGCGGTGGTGGCCGACGACGGAGCAATGGAGATCAATGAGGTGGTCCGGGGGCAGGACCTGCTGGACTCCACCCCCCGGCAGCTTTTTCTATACGAAAAGCTGGGCTATCGTCCGCCGGAATTTTACCACGTGCCCCTGCTGGTGGACCCGGACGGGCGGCGGCTCTCCAAGCGGGACGGCGATCTGGACCTGGGGGCGCTGAAGGAACGATTCACCGCGCCGGAGATTGTGGGACGGCTGGCCTTTCTGGCGGGACTGACGGACGCGCCGGAACCGGCCATGCCGGCAGAGCTGCTCCCTATCTTTGCCTGGGAGAAGGTGCCGGCACGGGATGTGACGGTGGACCGGACCCTGTGGCAAAAGCCCCGCGTCCCTTGACTTTTGCCGGGGAAATGAATACAATAGTAGGGCTTGAAGAGACGTGCCGCCTGCGGGCGGCGCTTGCGAGATATTTTGCTGCAAAGGATGGAAAGAGATATGGCACAGGACAAAAAGCAGGTGGAACAGATCACCGATATGGAGGTAGACTTCGGCAAGTGGTTTACCGACGTGTGCAAAAAGGCGGAGCTGATCGACTACTCCTCCATTAAGGGTATGTTCATCTACCGGCCCTACGGCTACGCCATCTGGGAGAACATCCAGAAGGAGCTGGACGCCCGGTTCAAGGCCACCGGACATGAGAACGTGGCCCTGCCCATGCTCATCCCCGAAAGCCTCCTCCAGAAGGAGAAGGACCACGTGGAGGGCTTCGCCCCCGAGTGCGCCTGGGTGACCTACGGCGGCTCCGAGAAGCTGGAGGAGCGCTACTGCATCCGGCCCACCAGCGAGACCCTTTTCTGTGAGCACTATAAAAACATCATCCACTCCTGGCGGGACCTGCCCAAGCTCTACAACCAGTGGTGCTCCGTGCTCCGCTGGGAAAAGACCTCCCGCCCCTTCCTCCGCCACCGGGAATTCCTGTGGCAGGAGGGCCACACCATGCACGCCACCGAGGAGGAGGCCCGGCAGGAGACCCAGCAGATGCTCAACATCTACGCCGACTTTCTGGAAAACGTGCTGGCCATGCCGGTGGTCAAGGGCCGCAAGACCGACAAGGAGAAGTTCAACGGCGCCGAGGAGACCTATACCGTGGAGTGCATGATGCACGACAAGAAGGCCCTCCAGGCCGGCACCAGCCACTACTTCGGCGACGGCTTCGCCAAGGCCTTTGACATCACCTTTACCGGCAAGGACAACCAGCCCCACTACCCCCACCAGACCTCCTGGGGCGTGTCCACCCGTATGATCGGCGGCATCATCATGACCCACGGCGACAACAACGGTCTGGTCCTGCCGCCCCGCATCGCCCCCATCCAGGTCATCATCATCCCCGTGGCCCAGCACAAAGAGGGCGTCATCGAGGCCAACCAGGCCGTCATGGACCGCCTGAAGGCCGCCGGCTTCCGGGTGAAGATGGACGACTCCAACCAGTCCGCCGGCTGGAAGTTCGCCGAGTATGAGATGAAGGGCGTCCCCCTCCGCCTGGAGCTGGGCCCCAAGGACATCGAGAAAAACCAGTGCGTGCTGGCGCGCCGGGACAACGGCGAAAAGGCCTTCGTCTCCCTGGACAACATCGAGGAGACTGTGGGGACCATGCTGGACGCCATCCATAACGGCCTGTACGCCAAGGCCAAGCAGAACCTGGAGAACAACACCTACGCCTGCTCCACCATGGAGGAGGTCAAGGAGAAGATGTCCACCCAGGGCGGCTTTGCCAAGACCATGTGGTGCGGCGACGAGGCCTGCGAGCTGCGCATGAAGGAAGAGGCCGGGGTTACCTCCCGGTGCATCCCCTTTGCCCAGGAGCACCTGGGCGACGTGTGCCCCGTGTGCGGCAAGCCCGCCAAGCACATGATCTACTGGGGCGTGGCCTACTGATTTTTCCAACTTAACATACGAAAAGAGTCCCGGACCGGTGTCTGGGACTCTTTTTTGCGCTTTTTGGTGTCTTATCCGTCTTGTAGGGGCGGCCTTTATGGCCGCCCGCGTTACGCCTGCAAGGGCTGCGGGCGACCACAAGGGTCGCCCCTACGAATGCCTGCGTTTCGGTGGCCCGTAGGGGGCGGACATTGTCCGCCCCGCCGTTCATGCGGGGATGTTGGTCTATTTCCGCCGGGGATAGGGTTTTCTTTCGTCGGTCAGTCCCAGCAGATAGTCCACGCTGGTGTCATAGAAAACGGCAAGATTTTTTAGTACCTCTGTGGGAATGTCTACATCTCCCCGCTCATAATTGCTGTAAATTCGCTGGCTGCAATGAAGAATTCCTGCCAATTCCCGCTGTGTCAAGTCTCTATCCTCTCTCAGATCCCGCAGGCGCTGATATTTCATGCGTTCCACCTCAGAGAAAGCATACAGTCATGTTTTTCTAGGCTTGAATTTTAGCGAATTTTTCGCTAAAATTATTTTGAGGGTGATTTTGATGGATTTATACAAGGAGATTTTAGTGGAGGTATTGTCGCGGGAACGGGCGGAGGTCCGGTTTCCGGGACTGGAGATGGACGCGGAAAAAATCGTGGAAACGGTGTGTTACCGTGCGCTGTGCCGGATACGGGACATCATACAGGACGACAGCTTGTCGGACAAGGAATGTTTTCACAAAATTGAGGAGATCATATGTACGCTGGAGGCGCTGGGCAGCGACGGAGGGGCGCGTCATGATTTCGGATAAAAGCACAGGGGGCGCGGAAAGAAAATTAGTGGTTGCAATTCAGAAAAGTGTAGGTTTGTCAAACATATTGGACAGTGAACTCAGAGGGGGAAAGCCAGCCCAGGGGCCTCATGGGAAAGTTGTTTGAGCGGCGGTTGTGGACAGCAAGTTGCTTGGA
>NZ_JACLZC010000078.1 GCF_016901735.1 Pseudoflavonifractor phocaeensis
CCCTGACACCGTGGCCACCCTGGCGGTGTGCGGCGACGTGATGAGCCATATGCCGGTGACCAACGACGCCTGGTCGGAGGCGCTGGGCGGCTATGACTATACCCCCATCTTCGGCGACGCCGTTCCCCTGGTGACCCGGGCCGACTATGCCGTGGCCAATCTGGAGACCACCCTGGCCGATGGGCCGCCCTACTCCGGCTATCCCGCCTTCCGCTCCCCGTCGGCCCTGGCCGGCGATCTGGCCGAGGCGGGCTTCGACCTCCTGCTCACCGCCAATAACCACTGCCTGGACCGGGGCTATGACGGCCTGACATCCACCCTGGACGCCCTGGACCGGGCGGGCCTGGCCCATGTGGGCACCAGCCGCGGCCCGGAGGAGGACGCCCAGGGGCCGTACCTGGCCGATGTGGGGGGCATTTCGGTGGCCTTTTTGGGCTATACCTACGGCACCAACGGCATCCCCCTGCCGGAGGGCAGGGACTACGCCGTCAGCCTGTTCAACACCGACTACCTGACCACCCTCTCCACCCCCGACACCCAGCGCCTGGAGGAGGGACTGGCCGCCGCCAAGGCGCTGGACCCCGATCTTATCGCGGTGCTCATCCACTGGGGGGTGGAATACCAGAGCACCAAAAACGACGCCCAGGAGGCGCTGGCCGACCTGCTCATCGCTAACGGCGCCGACCTGGTGCTGGGGGGACATCCCCATGTGCTCCAGCCCATGGAGCTGCGCACCGTGGACGTCCCCGGCGGCAGCCGTACCGGCTTTGTGTGCTACTCCCTGGGCAACTTTATCTCCTCCCAGGTGGACCCCTACACCGACATCACCGCCGTCCTCACCCTGGAGCTGACCAAGGACGGGACCACCGGAGAGACCGGCGTGACCGGCTGGACCTATGCCCCCATGGAGATGGTCCGGGAGGAGGGGGCCGCCCAGGTCTTTCGCCTCACCGCCGCCGGCAGCGGCAGCGCGGCCGCCCTTCACTGTCAGGAGGTGCTGGGATCGTCTGTGGATTGAGAAACTTGTAAACAATTCTTGAACACCCCTTGCAAATTGGCGGCAAGTGGATTATCATAGTGTTAGCACTCAATGTCAAAGAGTGCTAACGCTATGTTTTTATTTTGTATGTTCATATAGGAGGCACAAGCACCATGGAAAAGAAAGCCTTTCAGGCGGAATCCCAGCGCCTGCTGGACCTGATGATTAACTCCATCTACACCCACAAGGAGATTTTTCTCCGGGAGCTCATCTCCAACGCCAGCGACGCCACCGATAAGCTGGCCTACCTGGCCCTCACCGACGACCAGATCGCCGTGGACCGGGACGAGCTGAAGATCACCATTACCCCCGACCAGATCGCCCGCACCCTCACCATCTCCGACCGGGGCGTGGGCATGACCAAGGCCGAGATGGAGGACAACCTGGGCACCATCGCCAAGAGCGGCTCCCTCCAGTTCAAGCAGGACATGGCCGCCAAGGACGCCGGCGACGCCGCCGCCAAGAGCGACGTGGACATCATCGGCCAGTTCGGCGTGGGCTTTTATTCCGCCTTTATGGTCTCCGACCATGTGACCGTCATCTCCAGGGCCTACGGCAGCGGCGAGGCCTGGAAATGGGAGTCCGACGGCGTGGAGGGCTACACCATGGAGCCCTGCGAAAAGGACACCGTGGGCACCGACATCATCCTCCACATCAAGCCCGACGGCGAGGAGGAGAAATACGGCGAGTATCTGGAGCAGTACCGCATCTCCGAGCTGGTGCAGAAATACTCCGACTATATCCACTATCCCATCGTGATGCTCATGCACAAGTCCCGCCAGAAGCCCCGCCCCGAGGACGCCGGCGACGACTACAAGCCCGAGTGGGAGGACTACGACCAGTGGGAGACCCTCAACTCCATGGTCCCCCTGTGGCAGCGGCCCAAGAGCGAGGTCACCGACGAGGAGTACAACCAGTTTTACAAAGAGAAGTACGCCGACTGGGAGGACCCCCTGTCCACCGTCCACGTCAGCGCCGAGGGCACGGTGGAATACAAGGCCATGCTCTATATTCCCTCCCACGCCCCCTACAATTTCTACACCCGGGACTATGAAAAGGGCCTCCAGCTCTACTCCGCCGGGGTGCTCATTATGGACAAGTGCGCCGACCTGCTGCCCGACCACTTCCGCTTTGTCAAGGGCGTGGTGGACTCCCAGGACCTGTCCCTCAACATCTCCCGTGAAATGCTCCAGCACACCCGCCAGCTCAAGGTGATCGCCAACAACCTGGAGAAGAAGATCAAAAACGAGCTCCTCCGCCTCCAGAAGGACCAGCGGGACAAGTACGAGCAGTTCTGGAAGGCCTTCGGGCTCCAGATCAAGTACGGCCTGCTGGGCGACTACGGCGCCCACAAGGATATGCTCAAGGATCTGCTCCTCTTCTGGTCCTCCAAGGAGGGCAAATATACCACCCTGGCCGAGTACCGCGGCCGGATGCCGGAGGATCAGCCCTACATCTACTTCGCCGCCGGCGAGAGCGTGGACAAGATTGCCCACCTGCCCCAGACCGAGCGCATCCTGGACAAGGGCTACGAGATCCTCTACCTCACCGAGGACCCGGACGAGTTCGTCATGAGCACCCTGGGCGCCTGGGACGAGAAGCCCTTCAAGTCGGTCAACGACGCCGACGCCCTCCCCGAGACCGAGGAGGAGAAGAGCGCCGCCGAGCAGAAGGCCACCGAAAACAAGGACGTGCTGGACTTCGTCAAGGAGACCCTGGGCGACCAGATCAAGGAAGCACGCATTTCCCGCATCCTCAAGAGCGGCGCGGTGTGCATGACCTCCGACGGCCCCGTCACCCTGGAGATGGAAAAATACTTCCGCCGTATGGACCCTGACCACGCCGACGGCATGAAGGCCCAGCGGGTGCTGGAGCTCAACCCCGATTCCGACGCCTTCGCCGCCCTCAAGCGGGCCATGGAGGAGGACAAGGACAAGGCCGCCCGGTACGCAAAGCTCCTGTACAGCCAGGCCCTCCTCATCGCCGGCCTCCCCCTGGAGGACCCCACCGCCTATACCGACCTGGTCTGCTCCCTCATGCAGTAAAAAATTAAACTTGTCCGTTTTGACCAAAATGGGACCGTCCGTCGGCCTGAAAACTGGCCTGGGGGCGGTCCTCTTTTTCTTCCTATTCCAGTAAAAATGTATTATAATATACTACAATATTAGAAGGAAACAACATGGAAACCAGTTTATATCATGCAGGAGGAAACGGAAAATGACCTTTGTTTTGACCATTTCGTCCCAGGAGGATGTGCAGAGACTGCGGGCGCTGGCCCTTTCGGTGCCCGAGGCGGTGACGGTGCGCTCCAAGAACGGGGAGATCGCCCTGAACGCCAAATCCCCCATGGGCATCTACGCCATGGATTTTTCCCAGCCGGTGGAGATCATCAGCGAGTCCCAGACGCTGATGGACGCCCTGCGCAGCTGGTGAGCAAACGGCGGGCATACGAGCGCAAAATACCGACGGCGTACCGGAGGGAGACCCCTTCGGTACGCCGTTTTTGTATGGGATGGAAAAGCTAAAAAAGCTCCGCCTGTTCCAGAAGAGCGTCCCATTCCGGGGTATCAGGCGAAAAAGCGGCTTCAAATTCCTCCAGAAGTTCCTGGGTCAGATACGCGCCGGTAAAGAGGTCCTCCAGCCATTCTTCTGTGTAGTAGGCGGGGGAGAGATGATCTTGAATCCAGTCGGTGAGCGCGTCAAACGGCGGATCAGAGAGGTAGGTGGAGAACAGGGTCACCGCGGACTGAAGCTGTTCGTCCGTCCAGCCGGGTGCTTCCTCGGCGTGGACCACAAAGGTCAGCCGTTCTCCGTCGCTTTGCAGGGCGCCGGTCACAGAGACGTCGGAGCCTGTATCCGGCTCCCTGTCCCGAAAAGAGACGGCCAGCTGCAAATCCTCTTCCGCCATGGCGCGGAGCAGGGCGGTATAGGTCTCTTCTTCCAGCGGGTGGTCGGTGTTGGGCGCGGGATTTGCAATCCAGTCCCAGGTCCAGGCATCCAGATGTTCCAGCGTGTCGGCAAAGCTCCAGCGGCCCGAGCCGCTGAATTCAATTTCCTCCTGCTCGAAAGAGAAGTCGTCCCACATGGAAAGACCGTATTCGCCGTGGAACGCCCAGCTTTTCACCACCTGGTTGGCAAGCGTAATGGCTTCCTCCGGCCAGTCGCCCACCAGAGCCAACGTTCCGTATGCGGAACTGATATTTGCCATAAAAGAATCGCCCTCCTTGTAAAAACAGCAGGCACACGGATGGAGTGCCACGCCGTGTGCCTGCTGAAATAATATGGTTTATTCGTCGGCCATCGCCTTGGCGGCCTCAATGGCCTTTTCCTGGGCGGCGGGCGGCGCGTCCTCGTAGCGGACGAAGTGGAAGGTAAAGGAACCGCGGCTCTGGGTGAGAGAGCGCAGGTCGATGGCATAGGTCATCATCTCGGCCATGGGAACCTCGGCCTCCACGATCTGGTTGCCCTTGCCGTCGGGGTTCATGCCCATGACGCGGCCGCGGCGCTTGTTCAGGTCGCCGATGATGTCGCCCATGTAGCTGTCGGGAATGGTGACCTTCAGCTCGCCGATGGGCTCCAGCAGCACGGGGCTGGCCTGGGGCATACCGGCCTTGTAGGCCAGCTGCACGGCGGTCTTAAAGGCCATTTCGGAGGAGTCCACGGGATGGTAGGAGCCATCGTACAGGGTGGCCTTCAGGTACACCACGGGATAGCCGGCCAGCACGCCGTGCTGCACCGCCTCGCGCATACCCTTTTCCACGGCGGGGAAGTAGTTCTTGGGCACGGCACCGCCCACGACCTCCTCGCAGAACTGGAGCTCCTCGGTGTCGCCCGGCTCAAAGCGCATCCACACGTCGCCGAACTGACCGTGGCCGCCGGTCTGCTTCTTGTGGCGGCCCTGGACCTCCACCTTCTTGCGGATCTTCTCGCGGTAAGGCACACGGGGGATGGAGAGGACGGCATCCACGCCGAAGCGGGTCTTGAGCTTGGAGACCAGCACGTCCATCTGCATGTCGCCGGTGCCGGAGACCACCATCTGGCGGGTCTCGGCATTGTTGACCCAGTTAAAGGTCAGATCCTCCTCGCCCAGACGGGTGAGACCGGAGGCGATCTTTTCTTCCTGGCCCTTGGTCTTGGGGGCGATGGCCACCGAGTAGCAGGGCTCGGGGAAGGGAATGGCGGGCATTTTGACCACCTTGCGGCTGTCGCACAGGGTGTCGCCGGTTTTCAGGGCGTCCATCTTGCCGATGGCGCCAATATCGCCGCAGCCCAGCTCCTTGACTTCCTCGGCCTTCTTGCCCTTCATGACGTACAGGCGGCCCAGCTTGAGGGTCTCGCCGGTGCGGGCGTTGACCAGAGACATATCGGGGGTGATGGAGCCGGACATGACCTTCACGTAGGAGTACTTGCCGTACTGGTCGGAGGTGGTCTTAAAGATGAAGGCGCAGGGGAGGGCGCGGTCGGAGAGGACGTATTCCTCGGCCTCGCCGTCGCTGTCCTCCACCACCACGGGGGGCGCCTCCAGGGGGTTGGGGACCAGGTCCACGATGGTGTCCAGCAGCATCATGGTGCCCAGGCCCTCCACGGCGGAGCCGCACACCACGGGGAAGAGGGACAGGTCGCGGACGCCCTGACGGAGGCCCTGGACCATCTCGGCGTAGGTGAAGTCCTCGCCGGAGAAATATTTATCCATAAACTCTTCGCTGGTCTCGGCCACGGACTCCTTGAGGGCGTCGTAGAGCTCGTCCAGCACGGGGAGCTTGTCGGCGGGGACGTCGATCTCCACCCGCTTGGTGCCTTCCATGTGGTAGGCGCGCTTATGGAGGACGTCGATGATGCCGATGACCTTTTTATGCTCGTCCCAGATGGGGGCCACCACGGGGGCGATGTTCTTGCCGAACCGCTCCCGGAGGGTGTTGAAGGCGGCGTTATAGTCGGAGTTTTCCTCGTCGGTCTTGGAGATATAGAGGATACGGGGGAGGGAACGGCTCTCGCAGTAATCCCACGCCTTTTCGGCGCCCACGCTCATGCCGGCCTTGGCGGAGCAGACGATGACCGCCGCGCCGGAGACCTGGACGGCCTCCTGGACCTCGCCCACGAAGTCGAAGTAACCCGGGGTGTCCAGTACGTTGATCTTACAGCCGCGGTACTCCACAGGGGCGACGGCCATGGAGATGGAAATCTGACGGCGGGTCTCCTCGGGATCGAAGTCACAGACGGTATTGCCGTCGGCGGGGGAGCCCATACGGATGGTGCCGCCGGTCATGTACAGCATACTCTCCGCCAGGGTGGTCTTACCGTTGCTGCCGTGACCCAGCAGACAGATGTTGCGGATGTTTTGCGCGGAATAGCTCATAGTGGTTTCCTCTCCTTACGTTCAAAAATCGGGCCAGCGGTGTGCCCCGATGGATAACACGACTGACATTAGTGATTATATATCAAAATGCCGGCAATAGCAACAGTGTTTTTTATGGATTGTGCCGGGCGCAATTTTGTCCCGTCCGGCAAGGAAGAACTTCTTTACACGCTGACGGAAGCTGTGATAGAATACTTTCGTTATTTGAAACAAAATTTTTCACATTTTGACGGTCAGCGGCAGGAAAGGAGGGAGGGCTATGCGCCTTTCTCAGGTGAAGGAGATCCTCCACGCCACGGTGCTCTGCGGAGAGGACCGGCTGGAGGAGGAAATTCAATCGGTCTGCGGCAGCGACTTTCTCAGCGATGTGCTGGCCTACGTCCACGAGGAGAATCTGCTTTTGACGGGTATGGTCAATCCACAGGTGGTGCGCACGGCGGAGATGACCGACATCAAGTGTATTGTATTTGTCCGGGGGAAATGGCCGGGCGAGGACGTGCTCTCCCTGGCGCGGGAGCTGGACATCGTGGTGATGACCACCGGCCAGCGGATGTACAGCGCCTGCGGCCTGCTCTACACCCACGGCCTGCCGGGCAGTTGAGAAAGGGGAAACGGGATGGAAACCATCAAATTACGCTACCCGGTGGAGGGCGGCGATTTTATCGGGGCGGGCGAGGCGTCCAGCCAGATGAAGATGACCCTCAAAAAGCTGGGTTTACCCTCCGACGTGGTGCGCCGGGCGGCCATCTGTATGTATGAGGGGGAGATCAATATGGTCATCCACGCCGACGGCGGCTCCGCCGAGGTGGAGGTGGACCTGGATCAGATCACTCTGCGGATGATCGACCACGGGCCGGGCATTCCCAACCTGGGCAAGGCCATGGAGGAGGGGTTTTCCACCGCCGGCCCGGAGGTGCGCAGCCTGGGCTTTGGCGCGGGGATGGGTCTGCCCAATATGAAACGCTATTCCGATGCCATGGAGATCGACACCCAGGTGGGACGGGGCACCACCGTGACCATGCGCATCCGCATCGGATGACCGGTCATGGAGCATAGTGTCCATATTGATCTGGCCCGATGTCGGGGCTGTACCACCTGCATCAAGAACTGCCCCACCGAGGCCATTCGGGTGCGGGACGGCCAGGCCGCCATTCTGGCCGACCGGTGCATCGACTGCGGCAGCTGTATCCGGGTGTGTCCCCATCGCGCCATTCATCCGGCGGTGGAGCCGCTGAAGGGGATGGAGCGCTTTGCCTGCCGGGTGGCGGTGCCCGATCCGGCGCTGTACGGCCAGTTTGGCCAGATGGCGGACATCGGACAGATCCTGGCAGGGATCAAACAGCTGGGCTTTCAGTATATTTTCGAGTCGGCCCGGTCGGCGGAGCTGCTGGCCCGCCACGCAAGAGGGAAGTGTGAGGGACCGCTGCCCCGGATCTCCTCATCCTGCCCGGCGGTGCTGCGCCTCATCCGGCTGCGCTTTCCCCACCTCATCGACCACGTGGAGCCGGTGATGCTCCCCATGGAGTTCGCCGCCATTCAGGCCAGGCGGGCCGTGGCGGAGGAGACCGGCCTGGCCCCGGAGGAGATCGGGGTTTTTGCCATCGTGCCCTGCGCCGCCAAGGTGACGGCGGTCCGCCGTCCCGAGGGCCTGGCCCAGCCGGTGCTGGACGGCGCCTTTTCCATTCAGGAGCTGTGTCTGGAGCTGGTGCGCACCATGGCCCAGGACCAGGGGGAGCATCTGGACACCGCCGCCGGTAGCAGCGGTATTTTCACCGCCTTCGCGGGAGGCGAAAGCGCCCTGCGGGGGGAGCGGGCTTCCCTGGCGGTGGACGGCATCCGAAACGTCATCGAGATGCTGGAAGAGATAGAGGACGGCCGGCAGAGCGGCGTGGAGTTTCTGGAGCTGTGGGCCTGCACACAGGGGTGTGTGGGCGGCTGTCTGAACGTGGAAAATCCCTATGTGGCCCGGCTGCATCTGTCGGCCCTGGCCGCGGCCCTGCCTGGCGAGGGGGGCGGCAGCATGGGCGCCGATCAGGAATGGGACGACGTGACCTTTACCCGGACGCTCCAATACAGCCCCGCTTTCCGTCTGGACGAGGACCGGGCGGCGGCCATGGAAAAATACCGGCGCATCGACGTCCTGGCGGAACAGCTGCCCGGGCTCCACTGCGGGGCCTGCGGCGCCCCCAACTGCCGGGCCTTTGCCGAGGATGTGGTACAGGGGAGGGCGTCGGAGGGGGACTGTATTTTCTTCCAGCAGGAGGAAAACCAGCCCGCCGGTCTGCCGCCCTCCTTCCTGCGACGGGAGGACCAGTGACAAAAAATAAGGGCGCGCTGTCTTTTTGGACAGCGCGTCCTTTCCGCGTTCAGACGGTATATTCCATGTCGTACCACACCACGCCTCCGTGGACCGACTGGGAGACGCCCCGGTTGACGAATCCAAACCGCTTGTAGAAGGGGATGAGATTTTCTTTGCAGGTGAGCACCACCCGCTCCATGCCGCTCTGCCGGGCCCGGTCCAGGTAGGCGTCCATCAGCGCCCGGGCAATGCCCGTATGCCGTTTCTCCGGCAGCACCGCCAGGCCCAGGATGGCCAGGGTGGTCCCGTTTTCCCCCGCGCCCCCCGGTTCGTACAGCCGGTCGCAGAGGAATGGGGCGTCGGTGGCCGGGCCGTTGATGAGGCCCACGATGCGGCCCCCTTCCTCGGCCACCAAAAACCACTGGGGGAAGGCGGCGATGCGGTAGGCAAACGCCGCCCGGGTGGCCCCTTCCGCCGGCGGGAAGCCGGCGTTTTCCACCGCGCATACCCCGTCCAGGTCGGCGGCGGCCACAGTGCGGATGTTCATTATTTGCCGCCTTTCAGCGCCTTCATGCGGTCGGCGTGGCTGAGGATGCGCTTGCGCAGGCGGAGGTTTTCAGGGGTGACCTCCAGCAGCTCGTCGTCGGCCAAAAACTCCAGGCACTGCTCCAGGCTCATCTGACGGGGGGGAGAAAGGCGCAGGGCCTCGTCGGAGCCGGAGGCGCGCATGTTGGTCAGCTGCTTTTTCTTGCAGATGTTGACCGAAATGTCCTCCTGCTTGGGGGTCTCGCCCACGATCATGCCGGCATAGACCGGCACGCCCGCGCCGATGAAGAGGACGCCCCGCTCCTGGGCGTTGAAGAGGCCGTAGGTGACGCTCTCGCCGGTCTCGAAGGACACCAGAGAGCCGGAAGCACGGCGCTGGATGTCGCCCTTCATGGGGGCGTAGGAGTCAAAGACGGAGGCCATGATGCCCTCGCCCTTGGTGTCGGTGAGGAACTCGTTCCGGTAGCCGAAGAGGCCGCGGGAAGGCACCAAAAACTCGATCTTCATCCGGTCGCCCACAGGGGTCATCTCCAGCAGGTCGCCCTTGCGGGAACCGATCTTTTCGATGACGGCGCCCACGCTGTCGCTGGGCACGTCCACCACAAGGCGCTCGATGGGCTCGCACTTCTTGCCGTCGATCTCCTGGAAGAGGACGCGGGGGGGAGAGACCTGGAACTCGTAGCCCTCCCGGCGCATGGTCTCGATGAGGATGGAGAGGGACATCTCGCCCCGGCCGGCCACGTTGAAGGAGTCGGTGGAGTCGGTCTCGGTGACCCGGAGGGACACGTCCTTCAGGGTCTCCCGGAAGAGGCGGTCGCGGAGCTGGCGGGAGGTGACGAACTTACCCTCCTTGCCGGCGAAGGGGGAGTCGTTGACCGAGAAGGTCATCTCAATGGTGGGGGCGGAGATCTTGACGAACTCGATGGGCTCCACCTTTTCGGGGGCGCAGATGGTGTCGCCGATGGTGATGTCGCCGATGCCGCTCATGGCGATGATGTTGCCGGCGGTGGCCTCGGTGACGGACACCTTGCCCAGGCCGTCGAACTGATAGAGGGCGGTGGCCTTGGCCTTTACGGGGGCGGCGTCGGGGGTGTGGAAGTTGCAGACGGCGATTTCCTGGTTTTGCTTGATGGTGCCCCGCTCGATGCGGCCGATGGCGATACGGCCCACGAACTCGTTGTAGTCGATGGAGGAGACCAGCATCTGGAAGGGGGCTTCCTCGTCAGCCTCGGGACCGGGGATATAGTTGAGGATGGTCTCAAAGAGGGGGGTGAGGTCGGTGCCCGCCACGTCGGGGGAGTAGGAGGCGGTGCCCTGCCGGCCGGAGCAGAAGAGGGTGGGGGATTCAAACTGCTCGTCGGTGGCGTTCAGGTCCAGGAGGAGCTCCAGCACCTCGTCGCAGACCTCATGGATGCGCTGGTCGGGGCGGTCGATCTTGTTGACCACCACGATGACCTTATGGCCCAGCTCCAGGGCCTTGGACAGGACGAACCGGGTCTGGGGCATGGGGCCCTCGGCGGCGTCCACCAGCAGGATGACGCCGTTGACCATCTTGAGGATACGCTCCACCTCGCCGCCGAAGTCGGCGTGGCCCGGGGTGTCCACGATGTTGATTTTCACGTCCTTATAGTGTACGGCGGTGTTCTTGGCCAGAATGGTGATGCCGCGCTCCCGCTCCAGGTCGTTGGAGTCCATGACGCGGTCCACGGTGGCCTGATTCTCGCGATAAATACCGCCCTGCTTGAGCATCTCGTCCACCAGGGTGGTTTTACCATGGTCAACGTGGGCGATAATGGCTACGTTTCTCAAATGTGTATTCTGCACAAAAAGCACCTCTTGCATGTCATATCGGGATTCCAACCCCGTATTATAACGCACACAGGGCGCAAACGCAACTTTTTTTCGTGAAAAGGCGGCGTTTCGGCTCTTTCCCCAAAGGCCGGGCGGCAGAGGAGAAGGGGAGCGGTCGTTTTTTGTCCGGCCGGCGTTGACAGGGCGGCGCTTTTGGGGTAAACTAGTCCACACTGGTATGCCCCTGTACCTCACCAGGATAGAGGGTCCGCCTCCTAACATCTGGCGATCTCTCGTCCACCGGAGCTGTACAATTGAATATTTTTGCATATGCCCCTGTAGCTCAGTTGTATAGAGCGACCGCCTCCTAAGCGGTAGGCCACCAGTTAGAGTCTGGTCAGGGGTGCCAGAAAAGCCACTATATTCCGTTTTTATCTGGTTTATAGTGGCTTTTTGTTGTAAATTTACCGGAATGGCATTTCTCTGGATTTTAGAGAAACCATGAATATTTTCTTGTATACTCTTGAAATTGGGCCGGAAAATTTTCATCCCTTCTGCTAAATAGTGTGTACACAAGTTCAGGCTAAAACGGCGCACCAAATAGCAATGCAACGAATTTGCACTGCGGCGAGAAAAGATGCTGTATTTTTAGCATATCGCGTGGCA
>NZ_JACLZC010000079.1 GCF_016901735.1 Pseudoflavonifractor phocaeensis
GGGTGGAGACGGGAGCGGCGGTGGGCTCCGCCGCCGGGGAAAGGGTGGGCGTGACCTCCGCGGCCGGTCCGCCGCAGGCCGAGAGCAGCAGCGCCATCGCTATGGCCGCCAAATAAAAACGCTTCATAAGCTCCTCCTGAGATGTAAGGTGCCTCCCGTGAAATTGGGAGGTAATATGTTATTTTAGCATTTTTTTGTCCCCATGACCAGAGGGAGCGATGCCCAGGGGGGTTTATATGAACTGCCCAAAAAATATTAAAATTTCCCTCGTTTCTTGACGGATTTGACCTGCGGATTTACAATAGACTTGAACTATGACCCAAGCGCCCATCATTTGAACGGAAAGGAAGGATCACCATGAAACAGACAGGCCTGCTGCGCCGCTGTGCCGCGCTGGCGCTGAGCGCCGCCCTTCTCGCCGGCATGACGGGAACCGCTCTGGCGGCGGACCGCGTTTTCCAGGACGTGGCGGCGGACAGCCCCTATGCCGCCGCCGTGGAGACGCTGGCCCAAAAGGGCGTGGTGCAGGGCACCGGCGGGGCCACCTTCGCCCCGGATACCGCCCTCAATGCCGCCCAGCTGGCCGCGTTCCTGGCCCGCATCGCCGGGGCCGCCGTCACCCGGGGCGAGGCCGTCCAGGCGCTGGCCCAGCTGGCCGGCCAGTCCTTCCACCATGCGGCGGGCACCGGCTATCAGACCGTCACCAGCGCCCAGGACTGGGGCCCCGCCATCAGCAAGGTAATCCTCTCCCTGGGGACCGATGTGGACCCCGCCAGCGTCACCGCCGACAAGTTCCAGGTCCTCTCCGACCGCATCTACGATGAGACCAGCCACGTGGCCGCCCGCACCGTGACCAGCGCCTATGTCTCCGACGCCCAGGGCAACCAGGCGGAGAGCGGCTCCTATGTGACCCTGGAACTGAAGATCGGCCCCGACGAGACCGCCGGCTCCCCCTTCAACTATGAGTTCGCCACCAGCGGCCACAATGTCTATGTGATTACCCTCTACTACATCTCCCTCACCCAGCCCCTCGGCGCCGCCGACGTCCACTACTCCCTCTTTGACAAGGTGGAGGATACCACCGGCCTCTACTTCCAGGCCGACGGGGTCACTCCCTATGAGTACATGGGCCATTGGTCCTGGCTCTACACCCTGAACAACCAGTGTGTGGACACCATCGGCGGCCGGGAGGTCACCCTCTTTGACTGGCTGTCCCAGCAGAGCAAGTAACACGCTTCTCCCTTCCATAGAGACAAAAAACCACGCCGCCCGGCGTGGTTTTTTGCGTCATTGGGTGGATTTATTCGCAGAGCATCAGGCAGCCGTCGGCGTCGTAGCGCAGGCGCTGCACCTCCGCCTTGGTGTTGCGGGTGATCTCGTCCATCCGGATGCCCTCGGTGATGTTGGCCACAAAGGTGTAGGCCACGCCGTGGCGCTTGGCCCGGCCGGTCCGGCCGATGCGGTGGGTGTAGTTTTCCAACTCGTCGGGCACGTCGTAGTTGAACACCGCGTCCACGTCGTCGATGTCCAGGCCCCGGGCGGCCACGTCGGTGGCCACCAGCACGGCCAGCTTGCCGGCCTTGAACTGCTCCAGGGTCTTTTCCCGCACCCGCTGCTGGATGTCGCCGTGGATGGCCTCGCAGGAGATGTCCCGCATTTTCAAAAGGCCCGCCAGCCGGTCGGCCATATTCTTGGTGTTGCAGAAGGCGATGGCCCGCTCATAGCCGCCGTGGGTGATGAGGGCCGCCAGGGTGTCCAGCTTCTGGGAACGGTCGTCCAGGTCGATGCGGTACTGGGTGATGTCGGGCTTGGACTCCTCCACCGGGCGGACGGTGATCTCCACCGGGTCCCGCTGGTAGACCCAGGAGATGTCCATCACCTCCCGGCTGATGGTGGCCGAGAACATCCCCAGGCTCTTACGGTGGGGGATCTTGTCCAGAATGTGGGTCACGTCCCGGACAAAGCCCATATCCAGCATCCGGTCGGCCTCGTCCAGCACCACCGTCTCCACCTTGTCCAGCCGGACGGTGCGCCGCTTCATGTGGTCCATGAGCCGGCCCGGCGTGGCCACCACGATCTGGGGCCGCTTTTTCAGCTGGGTGATCTGCTTGTCGATGGGCTGCCCGCCGTAGAGGCACACCACCCGCACGCCCTCCTTGAAGGCGCACAGGTCCCGCAGCTCCTCCTGAATCTGGATGGCCAGCTCCCGGGTGGGGGCCAGCACCAGGGCCTGCACCTCGCTGCGCTCCGGGTCCACATGCTCCACCATGGGGATGCCGAAGGCAAAGGTCTTGCCGGTGCCGGTGGGGGCCTTGGCAATGACGTCCTTCCAGTCCATAAAGTAGGGGATGGCTCCGGCCTGCACCGGGGTGGCCTGGACGTAGCCCTTCTTTTCGATGGCCTTCATGATGGCCTCGGATAAACCCAGGTCGGCATAGTTGACAATGCCGCTGACTTCTTCGCCGTTGATTTCCATTTCGACTTCCTTTCTTTCCGCCCGATCCAAGGTCCCCATCCATCAGGCGCAAAGTCCCGGAACGCCGTTTTTCCACCGGCGTGACCTCAAATCTGGAAAACTGTTCTGAATTTTGGCTGTGTGCCATATAGAATAGCACACATACGCCCAAATTGCAATCGGTGGGGGACAAAGTCGGATCTTCTCCCAAGGGGTCGAAGCCCCGGAACGTCCGGTTTGCACGAAAGTGTGCAAAGTGGTGTTCTATATAGTAATAGTCATAGTTATAGTTATAGTCATAGTCATAGTGATAGGAATGGTCATCGTGCCCCGGCGTGGGGCGTCAGGAAGAAAATGTTTCGTCAGATTGCAAAAAATGACAGATGAAACTTCTTTATTTTTGTGCATAGTGGTGATAAAGTGGTAGGGTGAAGAATACAAAAGAGGGGGGATCGCATATGGCGAACGATTCCATGGCCAGCGGCACCATCCATCTCAAGGGCAGATGGATCAAAGGCGTGCTGGCGGATTTTTACCCCGTGCTGGAGATGTGGCGATTTTACGGGGCCTACGGTCTTCACGCCCGCCAAAAGCCCACGCTTCAAAACCGGACGGTGGAATTTACCGGCTGCGGGCGCTGGTCCTTTTCCGGCACCCTGAGCGATTTTGACAGCTGGACCCGGAGCTGGCTCAACAGCAAAGAGGAGGGAAGGCCGAAGCGCGCCCTGACCGCGGAGGTTTATGACCGCTTTCTCCGGGCGATGGAGGAGCGGAAGCTGAAGATCGTCTTTGACTTTGAGGATAGGGAGCCGGGCGCGGGGATCTTGAACCACGAGGTGGGGGCGTTCTCCAGCGACGGCGCAAAGCTGTTCTATACCCAGCTCTCCTGTGAATATATCGTCGGCGGTGACGATGATCTGGAGCGCGCGACGGACTATCTGGCGCGGTTCCTAAAAACGCCGGACCGGGAGGCGCTGGAGGAATGGATCGCGGAGCATATCGTCTGCACCCATCTCTTTGCCCTTCATTATGACGATAACTACAGCGAGGTCATCTATGATCTGGAGGAGATGATGGAGGAAGATCCGTTTCCCGCCTTCTGCGCCGCCTTTTCTCCCGATACCAGGGAATGGGAGGACTTTTGTGAGGAATATGAAGAAATCAAAGGAAACCGTCCCGACGGCAGAGAGGCTCGATCCATGTGTTGGGATCGGGCCTCTTTTGTCGTTTAGACCGGTAGCAAAAACTGTGTGTTTGTAAGGAGGCATTGTTATGCAGCTTCAGATCATCCCCCTGGTCATCGTGGCGGCCTATCTCATCGGTATGCTGCTGGTGGGCTTCATCGTGGGCAAGCTGAACATCAAGGACAGCAAGGACTACATGCTGGCCGGACGGCGGATGGGGCTTTTTATGGTGGCCTTCTCCCTGTCGGCCAACAACATCGGCGGCGGCTCCACCACGGGCCTGGCCGAAAAAGCCTTCGGCAGCTGGGGCATGAGCGCCATGTGGTATGTGCTGGCCGCCTCGGTGGCCATGATCCCCCTGGCCTACTTCGCCCCGAAAATCCGCAAGACCATGGCGGTCACCATCCCCGAGGTGGTGGGCCGGCGCTTCGGCAAGGTGTCCAGCACCTTTACCGCCATTCTGAGCATCCTCTCCCTCTTCTGCCTCACCTCCTCCCAGATCGCCGCCTCCGGCTCGGTGGTGGCCACCCTCACCGGCGTGCCCACCAACGTGGCCCTGGTCATCGCCGGCCTGGTGGTCATCCTGTACACCACCTTCGGCGGCATGATTGCCGATCAGGTGTCCGACCTGGTGCAGTTCGTCATCATCCTCTTTGGCCTGGCCATCGCCACTCCCTTTGTCATCCAGGGCTGCGGCGGCTGGGAGACCATTTCCGCCGCCCTGCCTCCCGTCCAACTGGACTTTACCAAGATCGGCTGGGTCACCATCATCGGCTACATCTTCAACTATTTCTGTACCTTCCTGGCCGGGCCCGAGATGGTCTCCCGCTTTGAGACCGCCAAGGACGAAAAGACCGCCCGCAACGCGGCCTTCCTCTCCGCCGTGCTTATGGCGGCCATGTCCCTTTTCCCCACCCTGCTGGGTCTCACCGCTCTGGCGGTAAAGGACACCATCCCCAATCTGGCCGAAAGCGGTTCCAACGCCATGCTGGCCGTCACCAGCGCCCACGCCCCCGCCGCGGTAGTGGGGCTCATCTCGGCCGCCATCATCTGCGCCACCATGTCCTCCGCCGACTCCAACCTCCTTTGTATGTCCACCATGGTCATGAACGACCTCTATCTGGGGCTGGGCGGCAAAAAGGACCTGAGCGAAAAGCAGATCGTATTTTATACCCGCCTTTGCAACGTGCTGGCGGCGGCGGTGGCCATCGCCATCTCCATGGCGGGCATCTCCATCGTCACCATGAACACCTTCGCCTTCGGCATCCGCTGCGCCGGACCCTTTGCCGCCTACGGCCTGGGCCTGGTGGTGCCCAAGGCCACCCGGCATTCGGGCATCATCTCCCTCTTTGCCGGCACCATCGGCTTCTGCTTCTGGCAGTGGCTCAGCGGCGGCGACTTCTACCTGGGCATTCTGCCGGTGGTGTTTGGCTGCGCGGTGAGTGTGGTGGTGTTCTTCCTGGTCAACCTGGTGGAGTGGAAGATGGGCGTGGAAGCGGCGCCCTCCGCCTACGAGGAAGCCAAACAGTAAACGAAAAAGGAAATGAAAAAATGCCGCCCGGTCCCGGGCGGCATCCAGCCTGTCGAAAAAACTCTGCTTATACCTAATTATGGAAAAATCTCTGCGCGACATCTGCACGGCACTTTTTGCATAGGAGGGATATTTCATGGATAACCAAAGGGGTATCGGCGTTATATTGATTTGTGTGGGCACGTGCGCGCTCACGACCTTCCTGTTTCTCGTGGAAATCTGTCGGTTTTTGCAGGGCTCCCTTGCCAACTATACCTTTATCTTTACCTATTTTCCGCTCCAACTGTGCCTGGCAGTCCCGATTATCTGGATATGTATCGGCCTTGTGCTCGTAATCCGGGGCAAGAACAGGCCGCGCAAATAAAACTTCGTTACAAAAAAGTCCCCGCCCTGGACCGGCGTGAACTGCCGCCCGTCAAGAGGGCAGTGAAACAACATAACGTTTTTCCGGCTGGCAGCCACCGTGCTGCCAGCCGCTTTTTATGTGGAGGCAGTCAACAAGCCCGAAAAGAAAGGCCGTGCAGCACAAAAAAGCAGGAGACACGCTCCTTGCGGAACGATCTCCTGCTTGATAGGGCTTTTGCTTTCGCCTGCGATTCTTGTTCCTTGTGCGCTCCTTGCTTGCTCCTTACGAAGCAAAGCGGAACACTTGCGAGGACCACGCACAGCTCCAAACGTACTGAATTTTCCTGCAAATCCACGTCGTGAGACGTACTGAGAAGTAGGGAAAATCAGCGCTTGCTGAACTTCAAGGACTTGGTGCTGTCCCTGCCAAACATCCGGTAATCCCTTCGCTTTCCACCTGATTTTTGGCTTAATACTGCGGTTTTTCTGCACACCAGATTCTAATTTTCATCCTCGTGCAAGACGCACGAAAAGCAGGTTTTGCTCCTTATGTGTGCCTTGCGTATCGCTGCCCAGGGCGACGCAGGACAACGGTAGGGAAAGACACTTGGTTGCTGTTCTCGTCTTCACCTCAAAATTAAATTTAGACACGGAGGACAGCAGAATGGAAAAATACATGTTCGATCAAAGCAACAGCCTTTGTTATAAACTCCAGGGAGACTACTATATCCCCTGCTTAGTGTTGGATGAAGCGAGTACATCTCCTATTGGCATGTGGGGCAGAAAGCACCAGCAATACCTAAAAGAACATCGCCCCATCCTCTATTCCTATCTTGTTCTCAGCGGAGTATTGCACAGCTATCTGGCTGACATTGACACTCAGGCACGAAACAAACTCCACCTGCTCGTAACACAGCTGGCAGAGAAAGAGGGTATCAATGAGCAGCTGAAAGCGCAGGATCAGATGGCATGGGTCGGAGCCATGAACAACATCCGCAATCGTGCAGAGGAAATCATCCTCCAAGAGCTGATCTATGGGGAGGATGCCGTATGAGACTTCTTGAAGAATTTTGGTATGGCAACATTGAACCAACCGAATACGACACAAACGCCTGCAAGGAATACAAGGAAGTGCTTCACCTGATTACCCGAAATGAAGAAAAGCTTCAGGCAACCATGACGGATGAACAGAAAGAACTGTTCTCTCGATATACGGACGCCGTGCGTGAGTATCAGACCATGGCAGAGTGCCTACTGTTCCAGAATAGCTTTAAGCTGGGTGCCAGAATGATGTTAGCGGTCATGGAAGAATAATTACATTGACAATCAGCCGAGCGGTATTTAACTGCTCGGCTGATTAGACATCAAATTAGCCGGTTATCTAAAATAAATATTTGATTAGATGCCGCTTCTCGTACAGGTGCAAAGTTTTGTACCAAAACTTTGCTTTGTAGCAAAATCACATTTGTTAGTTCCATACTCTGAAATGTACTCTTGACTTTCCCAAACATCGAAAGCACAATGCACCACGCTGCTCCCGCCAATCTTAAATTTTCAGCTGTTCAATGGCACGAACAGAACCATAATTATTTCCGGCTGAAAGAAAGAGCTTATCGGAGCTAAAACCATTTACGACGGTATGAATCTTTTTATTGGGCCCGCCGCTTGTACAGACAACTGCCTTTGCCTTCTTCTGTCCTATTGTCGGCGTCTTCCTACATAGAGTGCGCGCGCAGTTCCCGTATGCCATTATCCCGCTATTTGGTGAATCGAACATATACAGACGGTTAGAGTTCACAAGTCTGCAGTAGTCCCTACTGACAAGCGCCACTTCAGACAATCCAAAGCACTCGGTTCGACATCGTTCGATTATTCCGACAAAAGCTGCTTTGCTTTCCTGTTTTTCCAGTAGCGGAAGTGTTTTGACCCATTTTTCATATTCCGTTGTCGATTTCTACCGTTTACATACTCTTGGTATTAGATAGCTCAGCCGATTGTGCCACTTTTTGTTTTCAAGAACGGCCTAGTCTACGAGAAAGCCACTCGCTCAATTTAGTCCATTTTCACCACATCCCAGCCCCGAAGTCCCGAATAAGAAAACATTAGGTTTAGCTTTACTCTACAAGAAACGTCCTCTCTTTTGAATATTCTTTTCTCATCCTGATTCACTGTTGTGGGATTGGGAATGAAGGTTACCTCCAAATTAAGTCTATCCAGAAGAATTTTCCCATGCGTGTACTCCACTTCGGTAACCCGCCCTGTGAATGTTTTAAGACCTTCCGGATTTCCAGACCCATCTCTACGTATATCCGTTACGGGTACGATAGGGCATCCTATAGCGTTGGTACCAACAAAACAGTCGTACTCTCTTGCTGTATTGACTCCTTGCTGTCGTGCCAACAACTGTGCCTCTCTGATACATGCATCTACCGCGCTCGGAGAGGCTCCAGCCGCATCCGACTCCCACAGAATAAAGGCAAGCAGAAACAGCAGATAGTTCTTTTTGTAACCATCCTCCATATAGGCCGCAAGGATATGCTGAGCCTCTGCGGCATTGAAATAGCTGCACCGGCGATAGAGTTCAAACCATGTTTCGACATCTGCATTCTTGTGTCCATCATCCGAGTCTATAAAGTTGTTCCGCAGACTCTCTTCCGCCAACTCACAGGTATCTCTATCCAACCCGTTCCATCGGCATCCATTCGTCACAAAAGATCCGTAAATAAGCGCCCGCCTACGCCGTTTGTCGCCGGCAGCATTAGAATTGAGTAGACCGCGCAGGTCTGCCTTAATACAGTTGATAGAATTTTCGGAAATACTTTCCAAACCTTCTCGTGCTTGTTTCAAAAGCGACGGATTATTATTTTGAAAATCGCGCATATTGAGCAGTAACTCTGCGGCAATACTAAAATGCTCATCATACCACGCCTTGAAAGAGGGCTCTTGCACTATAAGCTGTTGTGTCGTTCGACCATGGTCAAACGTTATCAGTTGCTCAATGATTCGATATTCCATGTGAATTTGTGGGAAATAACTGAAACTATCATGTATTTTGCTTTCCTTCCGAGCGCTCTCAAACTCCTCGCGGGCTAAGCTATACAAAACTTTGATATTATCAATCAAATCGCTGCAACTCGGAGCTAGGCGTCCCCGTAGCTTATTCTTTGTTTCCTCTTTAATATTATGTATCAACCATTGTCCATAAATGCATCCCAGTGTTGTACGGTGAGTAGAAGCAGGAAGCCCTGACTTCTCTGCCACCTCGATGGCGCGTTCGGCCTCTTCGATAGCTTCTTCATATTGAGGAGTGATTTTCGCACTTACATCTCCGTAGGCCAAAAGACGGGCCAAATGATTATAGTAGTGCGGATTTTCTGGGAATTTCTTAATTAGCAGGCGGAAAAGGGCTTCTTTATCTCTCCACTTCGGGATTGCTGCCACCAAGGGAGAGAACTTCGTTTTTTGGTCATCCGCATCAATATATGCACGGTCTATGACCAGCTCTTTTAAAATTTTGTCGACCCGGTCATTTCCTCCACCATAGATATTATACAGGGTCTGAATATAATTACAGATCGACGGATAAACCACATCGTTCATTGCCATATGCTGATCCTCTGTGCCGTGGAGAAGCAATAGCAATTTCTCCGCAATAATCGGATGGCATAATCTGCATCCATCCGGCCGGATTACCATCAGCTTTGATATGGCCGTCGGAAGATTATCCTTCATAACATAGAAATTCATCGTACCACTGCCGTCGTCTTTCATGTCCAAGATGACGCGTAACTCCGAAAAAGCCACACAAATATTCTGGGAATACGCCGTAACGAGAGCCAAGCTATTCAGCAGCTCTCGCTGGTTTTGCGTACAGATAGCTACCGTGCTTTGCAGACGGTCTAATAAGTTGTACTCCTCCTGAAAGGCATAGAATCCGTAAAAAAACGGGGTACGCTGTCCGTTATTGTCATCACCAGTAATTGCCTTAAGACGCCGTACCCGTTCCACGGGGGTGCTACGCTGCGCAGCGTATTTTGAGAACCGCTCCAAAAAGTCCCTTGCAATCCTCGCTGGCATGGTATCTATCAGTCGGACAAGCACGTCTTTTTCTTCGCGTTCTTTGCGCAAAGGCCTACGAGTGGTCGAATCAGTGGAGCGGGTAATCAGCAGAATAAGCAGCTTCCCATTGTCCGCGTTTACCTGATGAGCCAGTATATTAAGCTCATCGTCTGTAATGACGGTAGAGCCCTGTTCTACTGTCATCAGCACCCGTTTTCCGGTTCTTTGACAAACTTCCAGCAGCATACTCACTGTGTCTGGCACATACTTTTTCAACCGCACGCAAGGTACGGAATGCTTTAGATCCCAGAGGATACGTTTAGACAGTGTTGTGCCACCGGTCCCCGCGTCATGGATCAGCTGCATCGTCTTAATACGGGGGGAAGACTCATCCATTAGCTTTTTCAGCCGATTTTTGATGTTCTGGTAGTCTTTGTCCTCCAAAAGGCGGAGATCGCGGTTCTTTGCAATATCATTCCATGTGGCCTCGCTGCCTTTGTAGAACTCCTCTCCCAGACTGTCGCCTCCGCCGGACGTATCAAAGCCAATGCGACCCAATTCATGTTCGGGGATGTCCTCACAACCAGCATATACCAGTTCTATAGAGGAACTAAATCGGAGCAAATCTTCCTTGCTAAAGGTGCACGTCCCATCAATGGATGGCAGTTCCGCGCTGTGTCCGGCATCCTGAAGTTGCTGCAGATAGAGGCCGCAGCACCGGGCGGCATGTAACAGGGTTGCCCCCGGATACGGGACAAAATGCCAGTGACGCTGGCGCTCTAAATCCTCCATTTCGCTGACGAAGTCCTCCGAAAATCCTGCCCTAAGAGCTGCGAAGCGGGTCGCCCCTGGCAGAGGAAGATCGCACAAGCGGTCAATCAGTTGGTTACGAAAAGAAAGCGCGTTCTTGCTGCAGTCAAATACCAGAACCAGGGGTACTTGAGGATTACTGGACAAGAGTTTTTCCAATTGGCTGAGTAATCGCTTCCCACAGCGGCGCCAAAGACTTGCATATGCAACGTCCGCAGGCTTTCGAATCGAGAGAACATTGAGCGTATTATCAAAGACCTCTGCGTCCTCACCAGAGAGAAGTGCAATGCGTTTTACAGATTCTGTCTTCACATGTTCCAGCAAAGATTTATATACTACTGCCTCTTCCTCCTCCGGGCCAACATCCACCACCAAGCTCCACCGGACACTGCATAGATTTTTTAGTTCATTCAAGTCGCTGGCAGTATAACGGTCATCTGTAATCAGTACGGGAATATAATTCCTAAATTTAAATACGTTTTCCCAAATATCCTCTGTATCTGTAAAAGCAGATGCTATTGATAGGGCACTCACATCGTTTGTATTGTAAGAATATCCTATTGTTTCAAAAAGAGACTTGAGGCAGCAACAAATGAAGAGGAGAACTTTTATTTGCCTCCCCTGATCCGAACAATTCTTTTTGCAAAAAAAGTTGATTCCTGCTGCAATCCTAGCTAATAGGAACTGGAGCTCGATATCATCCCGCGAGTTTTCTAGTCCAGCCTCCTGGATCCAATCCGTGATACCCGCACATACAGCATTGCGGACCATATATTCCAAGTAGTGCTCACAGGGCTCTACCTGTTGAAATACGGGGGGAATGACCATCTGTTCCAGCATGGTTTTCCACGTCTTAAGGTCGTTATCTTTGGAATTGTCAAAAAAGACACTGAATTCGAAATATGCTTGATCAAACAGTAAGTAGGAATCTACACTAGCGCTATCATAATCAATGATAGAATAGCTGTCCTCGGTTTCCTCCGAGGCAATAAGATTAAATCCGTGTAGATCTCCATGG
>NZ_JACLZC010000080.1 GCF_016901735.1 Pseudoflavonifractor phocaeensis
CATACCTCATCACTGATATCGTGGCGTTGTTGTTCGTTACTCATAGGAACACCTCTTTCTGGGCTGTTGTCCCTATTATACTACATTACTCGTGTAAACACTATTTAGAGAACCTCCAGAAAATTCTGCTGAACCGGCAGCGTGACGCAGAACGGCGTGCCAGAACCCGCCGCCTGATTGAGCGCGGGGCCATTGTGGAGGGCGTGTTTTCTCTGGCTCCCGACCTGTCCGGCGAGGAGGTCAAAACATTTCTGGTTGCTCTTTCCCATCTGCCGGGAGTTACGGAACTGGCGGCAAAACTGCCGAAATCCGGGAATGCCGGATAAGTCCCTTGGTTACAAAGGTACAAAGGCGCACTTATGCACCGTTACCGGTGCCGTGCGCCCTGCCGGGGACTGTTGCGTACTTCGTCCGCGATGGGGCGCTGCGCTCCCCAAACCCTTTATTTCCCAAAAAGGAGGTGTTGTCCATTGGCAATCTGCCATATCCCCATCAAAATTATTCAGCGCAGCAAGGGCAAATCTGCCGTTGCCGCCGCTGCTTATCGAAGTGGAACCAAACTGACCAACGAGTGGGACGGTCTGACCCATGACTACACCCACAAGGGCGGCGTTGTCCATGCGGAAATCATGCTGCCATCCCACGCCCCGCCGGAATTTGCTGATCGCTCCACTCTCTGGAACAGTGTGGAGCAGATTGAAAAATCCAGAGACAGCCAGCTTGCCCGTGAAGTGGAAGTGGCCCTGCCCCGCGAACTCACCAGAGAGCAGCAGCTTGCCTTGATTCGAGCCTATGTCAAAGACAATTTTGTGGCCGCTGGAATGTGCGCCGATTTTGCACTCCACGACAAAGGGGACGGAAATCCCCATGCCCATATTCTGCTAACCATCCGCCCGCTAAAAGAAAGTGGTGAATGGGGCGCAAAGTGCCGCAAGGTCTATGATCTGGACGAACATGGCCAGCGTATCCCGGACGGCAAAGGCGGCTGGAAAAATTACCGGGAGGATACCACCGACTGGAATGACAAAGGAAAAGCTGAAGTCTGGCGGGCGGCGTGGGCGGACTACACCAACCAGGCATTGGAGGCCGCCGGAAGGCCAGAGCGCATCGACCACCGCAGCTACAAGCGGCAGGGTGTTGAGCAGATTCCCACTGTTCACATGGGCGTAGCCGCTACCCGCATGGAGCGCCGGGGCCTTGCCACCGAAAAAGGAAACCTCAACCGCCAGATTGCCGCTGATAATAAACTACTGAAAGAACTCAAGGCCCGTATCACCCGGCTTTACAACTGGTCAAAGGCCGAAGCGGAGAAATCCCCAGGCAAAGAAAGCACCGTTGCGCAGCTCTGGCAGGCAAGACAGGAAATGAATCGACCGGTGTCTCGTACCGGGAAAGTTCGCGCCTTGCAGGAGAGTGCTGCCCTGTTCAGCTTTTTGCAGACGAACGGTATCACATCCATGCAGCAGCTTTATGAAAAAATCGCGGACATGAACAGCCGGTATTACAGTCTGCGGGGGGAAATTGTCGCTGCCGAGCGCCGGATTGCCGTACTGAATGAGAAAGCGGAGATGTGGGCGCAGTACCGCAAATACCACCCCATCCGCAAACAGCTTGACCGGGTAAATCCAGATAAGCAGCAGCTGTTCCGGGAGCGCCACAGCCGGGAGCTAATCCTGTACGATGCCGCCGACCGATTTTTGAAGGGATTGAAGGAACTGAAGCCCAAAGAGTGGAAAAGTGAAATTGCCAGCCTGACCGCTGAAAAGAATAGCAAATATACGGAGATGAGAGCCATGCGGGAGGAAATCAAAGCTGCCGAGCAGCTGAAAAAGACTGCGGAGCGCCTTGCCAGAGAGCAGAACCCCCAGACCCATGAGCCGGAACGCTGAGAAGGGGTCGGTGTTTTGGCGTGGCCCTTGCCGGTGCGTCGCGTTTCACGACCCCTTGACCCACAGAAAAACCGCCGTACAGGTTCCCCATACGGCGGCGCATCCGCTTACTTATCAAACAAATCGCTGTGTATCCCGGTGCGGGCCAGAGTCAGCACCAGCACATCATCCTCGATGCGGTAAACAAGCAGCCAGTCCGGCTGGATGTGACATTCACAATGCCCACCCCAATTTCCGGACAGCTCATGGTCGCGGTTCTTTTCCGGCAGTGCTTCACCCATAGCCAGCAGTTCCACAACTTTTTCCAGCAGCTCTATTTTCAGGCCTCGTTTCATGGCCCGTTTATAGTCTTTTTTGAACTGCGTGGTGGGCTTGACTGTGTACTTTGTTTTTCTCATTTCTTCAGATCCGCGAACAGCTCGTCAAGGTCATTGTAACCTTTGACAGACGGGTCTTTCGCGATCCTTTCTGCTTCGAGCATCGCAGCGATGGTTTCCTTGTTGGGCTGTTCCAGCTTGACCTCAAAGGGAATCCCACCTTCCCGAAGCGACTGGCGCACAAAGATATTGAACGCCGTGGAAAGGTTCATGCCTAGTTCTGCAAACAGGGCATCGGCCTGTGCCTTCAAATCCGAATCCATGCGGATGCTGATGTTAGTAGTCGTTCCAGCCATCGTATCAACCCCTTTCTGCTGGTACTTATAGTATATGCCATTTGCACGAAGAAAACAATACTTTGCACGAAAAATTAACAATTTATGTGATTTTCCAGGAGGAAACACCATGTCAGACAATCGGAAATATTATTACCTGAAACTCAAGGAAAACTATTTTGATGATGATTCCATCGTACTGCTGGAGAGTATGCAGGATGGCGTCCTGTACTCCAACATTTTGCTCAAACTCTATCTAAAATCCCTGAAAAATGACGGCAGATTGCAGTTGGATGAAAACATCCCCTATACGGCGCAGATGATCGCCACCATCACCCGCCAGCAGATCGGAACCGTGGAACGGGCCTTGCAGATTTTTCTCAAACTGGGGCTGGTGGAGCTGCTGGACAGCGGAACCTACTACATGAGCAACATTGAGCTGCTGATTGGACGTTCCTCTACCGAAGCGGAACGAAAACGGGCCGCAAGGCTGCAAAACAGGGCGCTTTGTACTCCCCGGACAGATGGCGGACATTTGTCCGACATTCGTCCACCAGAGATAGAGTTAGAGAAAGAGATAGAGATAAAGAGAGAGATAGAGATGGGACGCCCTGAAACAGGGCGCACCGCCCGCGCCTATGGCCGGTATCAAAATGTGTTTCTCACAGACAAAGAGCTGGCCAGCGCCAGACCGTTGTGCCGAAGTTTGGGAAACCCGGCTATTTCATGCCCCGCTGCATCTGCCAGTGCCAGAAAGAGGCCGAAGAACAGCGCAAGGCCGCTGAGGAACGGCAGCGGCGCATGGAGCGCATTAAGCGCCGGAAATCCCAGGGCCTGCAAGACCGCTATCTGTACGACTACACCTTTGCCAACGATAACGGGCAGAATCCTTTGATGGACAAGGCCCGCGCCTATGTGGAGCATTGGGAGGAAGCCTACCGGCAGAATACCGGCTTGCTTCTGTTCGGGGATGTGGGAACCGGCAAATCATTTTTTGCCGGATGTATCGCCAATGCCCTGCTTGATCGGGATGTGCCGGTTCTGATGACCAACTTTCCCACGATACTGAATCGGCTTACCGGAATATTTTCCGAGGAACGGGCGGAGTTTATCACAAGTCTGGGAGAATATGATTTGCTGATTATCGACGATCTGGGCGTGGAGCGCAGCACCGACTATGCGATGGAGCAGATGTTTTTCATCATTGACAGCCGCTACCGCAGCCGCAAACCCATGATTATTACCACCAACCTGAAGCTGGTAGAGCTGAAGAACCCGCCTGATCTGGCTCATGCCCGCATCTATGACCGGATTCTGGAACGGTGTGCGCCTATCCTCTTTGCCGGAAAAAACTTCCGGGAGGAGAACGCAGGCGCTACCAGAGAGGCAGCAAAGGAGATTGTATCCCGAAATTGAAGCCAGAAACCACGGTACGGACAAAACTCTTGCCCCTGGCGGCAGGGTGTCCCAGAAAGGAGTATATGTCCCTATGTGTAACCCAAATATGACCTCAAATGCAGCACAGAGTAAAGCACCGGAAGAAGCTCCTGTGTTGATCCGGAAAATCGGAAAGACTACCTACAAAGTGCGCATTCATTTCAGCAATACCGTGGTGGGTCGTGTCAAGAATTTTTCGCACTTTAGTTTACAGTCCCTAGCGTAAATGAAGTCAGCCGGCAATGGAGGCATCCTCAGCGGCAGCCTCCAGATGCTTCATGTTCATATACTTCTTGTTGCCCCACTGGGTGCCGGCCACATGCCGCAGCCTGGCGCAGACCAGCATAAGGGCGGAATTGCCGTCCGGAAAACTCCCCACCACGCGAGTGCGGCGGCGGATCTCCCGGTTTAGTCGCTCAATCACATTGTTGGTACGAATGCGAGTCCAGTGCTCGCTGGGAAAATCGCAGTAGGTCAGCGTTTCCTCAATACCATCTTCTACCTTCTTAGCGGCCTCTTTCAGCTTCATGGAGCGCAGTTCCTCCACCACCGCCTTGGCCTTTTCTCGGGCTGCTCTTTTGCTCTCCTGAGCATGGATCGCTTTGAGCATCTTGGCTACCACCTTCACCTTGGAGCGAGGTGTTGCGGAGAACACATTGCGGTAGAAGTGGACGGTACACCGTTGGTATTTTGCATCCGGAAACACCTCTCCCACAGCCTCCAGCATACCAAGACACTTGTCGCCAACGATGAGTTTCACTCCGTCCAGACCACGGCCGCGCAGCCACTGGAAGAAGCTGATCCAGCTGGCCTTGTCCTCCTTCATACCCTCTGCGGCACCCAGAACCTCACGATATCCACCCTCATTGACTGCAATTGCCACAAGAATGGCTACATTTTCAAATTCTCCACCCCAATTGCGGCGCAGGTAGATCCCATCCACATAGACATACGGATACCGCCCACCTTACAGAGGGCGGTTCCGCCAATCTTCAATGTGGACATACGCTTTCTTATTCAGCTCACTGATGGTGGATGGAGATACCTTGCTGCCCCACAGAGCTTCTGTAATGTCCTCCACACGCCGGACGGATACACCTGCCAGGTACATTTCAATAAGAGCCTCTTCCACACTGCTCTCCCGGCGGCGATACCGTTCAATGATGGCAGTTTCAAAGGAGATCCCCTTGAGCTTAGGCACCTTGAGAGTAACATCACCGGAAGTGGTGGTGAGGTTACGACTGTAGTGACCGCTGCGGTAGCCTTGGCGCTGCTCGTTACGCTCGTACCGGGCCGCCTGGGTTAACTTCTCCGCCTCGGCCTCCAGAAGCTCGTTGAGTGTTTCCTCTACACTTCCGCGTACAAGTTCCTTGAGCTGCCCCTTGATTACTTCTTCATTTAGCTGTACAATCTTTTCCGACATGGTTTGCTGTCTCCTTTCGAATGGTGTGTCGCGACTTCATTCTACCAGAGATCTGCAAACCATGTCTTTTTTGTTTTTGCGAAACTTATTCTACCTGACCGCGTGGTGTTCGTCCGTTTTTGTCGGACAAGTACGACATCACCAAGCACCCCAATTATCCGTACACCGCCGATGCGGACCCCAAAAATGCCTTTGACATTGAGGCGTTTCTGTCCGCCCGGCTGAAACTCAAGCCCAACGAAATCTACGACGTGTACGAAGTAGATGCGGAGGGCGCGTAAATCTGTTCCGCTGTGAAAGGAGTGATCTTATCTACCCGCCTCAACTGCCCCGGATGGGGCCATTGGCGTACAAAGCGGACAATCACAAAAAAATAATGAAAAAAGGAGGACAGCCGGAATCAGCCCCCGGAAACCGGGCGGCAGATTGCTCCGGCTTTTGTATGCCTATGAATGACTAAATCAAACTTTTCAAATGATTCCGGCTAACTATAATTTATGGCATTTTTTAACCAGGCGATCACCGTTTTGCAGACCCTCGTTATTGCTCTGGGTGCCGGTCTCGGCGTGTGGGGCGTCATCAATTTGCTGGAAGGTTATGGCAACGACAACCCCGGCGCGAATGCTCATGTGCTATAAAGTAGCACACAAGAATTTGACAGACAGCAGCCCAACTATTTCTAAACTCTTGCTTTTAGAAGATACCTTTGCTATAATTAAAAACAGGAGTGAACTACATGAAAAATAGAATTGTAATTGACGAATTAAAAAGACGAATCAGCTCTGTGCAAATGTATCCGATGAAGCATTGTACGGAGCTTAAACTAAAAGCATGATTGCTTTCTTTTTCATCGGGAAATAGGGAAACAAGCAAGAATAAGGGTATTGAGATTTTAATACCCTCTGTTTTGTGTACCTATTTCCTCGATGATAGAAACGAGCAGACTTTAGTTAGAGACTGTGGACAATGTTTCGCCATAGTCTCTATTTTTATATTTACTTTTAGGGGCTATGGTAGATTATCGCCATAGTCTCTATTTTTTTGAAAGGAACAATCTTTATGAATGAATACAAATGGAAAAGCCATATTGCTCGATTTTTATCTGCGCAAACAATATCCCTGTTGGGTTCATCTATTGTTCAATATGCAATAATTTGGTATATCACATTAACAACTTCTTCCGGAAAAATGATAACCCTCTCCACTTTATGCGGGTTCTTACCGCAAATATTGATTTCCCTCTTTGCAGGAGTATGGATTGATCGTTATAGCCGAAAAGGGATTGTGATGATAACGGATTGCTTTATTGCAAGTGCTACTCTGATATTAGCTGTATTTTTTCTTACTGGACACAAGAATATCGAATTGCTTTTAGTTGTTTTAGCAATCCGGTCTGCCGGGACGGGAATACAAACTCCAGCAGTAAATGCAATTATCCCCCAAATAGTTCCACAAAAATATCTAATGCAAGTTAATGGATTTAACAGCACTTTATCATCAATTATTATGTTTGTTTCTCCAGCTATTAGCGGTGCTATTCTGTCGATAGCAACATTAGAAACAACTTTATTTATTGATATTTTTACTGCTTTAGTCGGAGTGAGTATAACCTCAACGGTTCCAGTAAAGCCCTTAAATATCGAAGTCAGAATGACCAAATCACATTTCACAGAAATGAAGGAGGGCGCGGTCTATCTAAAGAACCATACTTTTATGAGCAGACTGCTGATTTTTCAATTACTCATTTTATTTCTAATTAGTCCATCTGCTTTTTTAACCCCGCTCATGGTAAGCAGAACATTTGGAACAGAAGTTTGGCGCTTAACCATGAGTGAAATGACATATAGTTTTGGAATGATTATTGGAGGAGCAATTATTACATCATGGGGTGGTTTTAAGAAAAAACTGAATACTACATTAGTGGCAGGTGGAGTTTATGGTATGCTGATGATAGGGTTAGGAATTTCTCCTGTATTCATAGTTTATTTAATTTTTAATGTGCTAATAGGAATTACATCTCCTTGCTATAATACTCCGATTACAGCGTCTATCCAAGAGAAAGTTGAGCAGGAAATGCAAGGGCGCATATTCAGCTTCATGCAGATTGCCAATTCCTGTGCATTACCGTTAGGCATGATATTTTTTGGACCACTCGCTGACATTATAAATATCCAATCTCTTTTAATTATTTCTGGAATTTTAGTTTTTAGTATATCAACATTCGTATATATAAGGAGAGGCTTTTATGAATAATTTTGAAGATTACAAAGTCCATATCCAGTACACATTCAATGCATTTTGTAAGGTTGTCATTCGTCACGCCGCCATAGATATAATTTTGAAGTTGCGCCGGAGGTGGGAACGGGAAGTTTCCCTTGACTATCTGATGAATGAAAAGTTTGTCCAGCTTGCCGAGCCGGAGCAGCTTGAAGAATATCTTTTTACCGCCTGCGACCAAACCGCCGTTTTGTATCATGCGGAACTTGCCGCCGCCCTTGCCCGTTTGCCGGAGCAGACACAGGAAGAAATTTACGCTATTACTTCCTGCGCCAGCCGCAGCGAGTGATCGGCGTACATATCGGACGGACACGCAGCACAGCGGGGCGGCATATCCAGCTTGCTTTGAAACGGTTGCGGCGGCTCATGGCGGGGAAAGACCATGAGTAAACTTCTCCCCTATGAAACAATCGTCAAGGCGCATGAGGGCGACCCGGACGCAATCGACACCGTCCTTTCCCACTACGCCGGATATATCCGCTATTTTTCCAAAGTACACGGGCAGGTCAATGCCGAGGTTGAGGAATATGTGAAGCAGCAGCTAATTGCCGCGCTGTTCAAGTTTCGATTTGACCGATAAGCAAGGAACGAACACCGGCTGCCATTAGCGATTTTCCCCAACAAGTTTACAATTCATCTATTCCAATAAGTAAGCAGCCATAGTATAATAAAGCCAGCGACAAATTGAAAGTTGAAAAGGAGATTAGAAATGAAAAGATATGAGTATATGACCGTAGATTTAAGCGCAGAGCCTTCGTTTAATGTTCATGTTAAGTTAGACAGATATATTGCTAAGCTGAACGAATATGGTAAGCAAGGGTGGAGATTGATTTCTGGAACTGATGATTGGAAATATTCAATTTTTGAGCGAGAAATTGAGGATAAGGAAGAATGATAAACTGTAATTTATCGGGCCACCATGACCCGAACTTTCAAAACTGAATACCAGCCGCCCACCAGCGGCCAGCGAAAGCAGTAAGTCTGAAAAAGATTTGCTGCTTTTTTTGTTGTCTATTTGGCATATTTGAAATTTGTCCGTATTAAGAAGCAAAGAGAAAATTTCCAGAATTTCCGTCATTTTTGCCTTTGCTGGTGTTGTAGAGAATGAAAGGAAAATTTCTCTGCCCCGCCGGTTGCCAAAATCCCCTTTCCCGTATTACAGAAACGAAAGGAAATTTGAAAAAATCCCCGGACAGCGGGTAGCTGGCGGCCTTTCAAATGTATCTTTGCCGAAAGGAAAAAAGGCCGCGCACAGCGGGCTGAAAGCCCCGCCCCGTTCGCTCTATGTACGGAAAAACCCGGACAGGGGCAGTCTGCGGCTTACTAAGAGCAAGTTTCTACCACGGTGCCAAAATCCGCAATTCTGCGGTTTTGCCCCTCGCGGGAAACTTGTTGGGGAGTGCCTTCCCCAAACCCTGCTATGCGGCTTGCGCCGCAAAAAGATTTCCGTCCGGCGAAAAGTTTTTTCTCTCTTTCGCCCCGGAAATGGCTAACAGATAAGAGCATTTTTTGTGATAAGTGAAAGGAGGTATACAGCCCATGCCGAAGCGATACAACACACACCACCGCAGCCGCGTTGTGAAAACCCGGCTGTCCGAAGATGAATACGCCGACTTCACAGCGCGGCTTGCGCCCTATGGTATCAGCCAGTCGGAATTTCTCCGGCAGGCGATACGGCGGGCGACCATACGCCCCGTAATCCATGTGTCGGCGGTCAATGATGAACTGCTCTCCGCTGTTGGAAAGCTGGCCGCCGAGTATGGCAAGATTGGCGGCAACCTCAACCAGATAGCCCGGTATCTGAACGAGTACGGCGCACCCTACAACGCCCTCTCCGGCGAAGTACGCGCTGCCATAGCCGACCTTGCCGCCCTCAAGTATGAAGTCTTACAGAAAGTAGGTGAAGCGGTTGGCAACACTCAAGCATATCAACTCTAAAAATGCCGACTACGGAGCCGCCGAACAATACCTGCTTTTTGAGCATGACGAGTTTACCATGAAGCCTGTCCTTGATGAAACCGGCAGGCTTATCCCCCGCGAGGACTACCGGCTGTCCACACTGAACTGCGCCGGCGAGGATTTTGCCGTTGCGTGTATGCGGGCAAATCTCCGCTACGGGAAGAACCAGCGGCGGGAAGATGTGAAAAGCCACCACTATATCATCAGCTTTGACCCACGGGACGGCCCGGACAACGGCTTGACCGTAGACCGGGCGCAGGCATTGGGCGAGAAGTTTTGCGCCGAACATTTCCCCGGCCACCAAGCCCTTGTATGCACCCACCCGGACGGGCATAACCACAGCGGCAACATTCATGTGCATATCGTCATTAACAGCCTGCGGATTGAGGAAGTGCCGTTCCTGCCCTACATGGACAGGCCAGCCGATACGAAAGCCGATTGCAAGCACCGCTGTACCGACGCGGCCTTGCGCTACTTCAAGTCCGAAGTCATGGAGATGTGCCACCGGGAGGGGCTTTACCAAATCGACCTCTTGAACGGCAGCAAGAACCGCGTCACAGACCGGGAGTATTGGGCGCAGAAAAAAGGACAGGCCGCGCTGGACAAGCAGAACGCCCCCATGATTGCAGGCGGTATCACACCCCGGCAGACCAAGTTTGAAACGAACAAGGAGAAGCTGCGGCAGACCATACGGAAAGCCCTTGCCACCGCCGCCAGCTTTGACGAGTTTTCCTCTCTGCTGCTGCGGGAGGGTGTGGCCGTTAAGGAGAGCCGGGGGCGGCTTAGTTACCTCACGCCGGACAGGACAAAGCCCATTACCGCCCGCAAGCTGGGCGACGATTTTGAACGCGCCGCTGTCTTTGTCGTTTTGGAGCAGAACGCCGCCAGAGCCGCAGAAAAGGCCGCAGCCATACCCGAATCCCCCCGGCATGGGAAAACCGGCATACAACCTATAAAAGCCCCTCAAACCGCCCCGAAACTCGTCGGCGCAAGCTCCATATCCTTCGCTTCCCCGCAAGCGGGAAAGCTCACTCATTCCGCTGCTTCTCCTCTCCCCACAAAGCCAGACGGCTTTGCGGGGGCCCCAAGTGTGCAGCGGCTTGTGAATATTGAGCAGAAAATGGCCGAGGGCAAAGGCCGGGGCTATGAACGCTGGGCGACCATGCACAACCTCAAACAAATGGCCGCGACGCTGAATGTGTATCAGGAATACGGGTTCACTTCTCCGGAGCAGTTAGAAGCCGCCGTTGATACCGCCTATCAGGAAATGCGCCAGACCAGCGGCGAACTGAAAGCACTGGAAACCAAGCTGCAAGGGAAAAAGGAGTTGCAGCAACAGGTACTTGCCTATGCCAAGACCAAGCCCGCCCGCGACGGGCTGAAAGCGCAGAAATCCGAGAAAGCCCGCGCCGCATACCGGCAGGCAAACGAGAGCGATTTTATCATAGCCGAAGCCGCCGCCCGGTATTTCAAGGCGCATGGCATTACCAAGCTGCCCGCCCGGAAAGCGTTGCAGGCCGAGATCGAGCAGCTTATCTCCGAGAAAGACGGCCTGTATAACACCTATC